>NZ_JBEYHA010000008.1:152751-166687 GCF_040635075.1 Nocardiopsis sp. NPDC007018 | reverse complement strand
TGGCAGGGTCGGCGGGCAGGAGCGGGGCGAGCAGGGCCCACTCGGCATCGGTGAGTTCATGACGGCCAGACACATCGACCACGATGCCAGCGCAGACCCTGCTCCACTCCCAACTTCTAAAAAACAGGGTCTAGCCCGCTGTCCCGACCTGCTCCCGGATCAGCCTGGCGGTGGCCTCGGCGGTCTCCCGGATCATCTCCTCCCGAACCGCGCGGGCGGCCTCGGCTCCGTGGAGGCTGTGGGTGAGGGCGTCGGAGGTGCCCGCGTCCGGTGAGGGCGCCCGGGCGGCCAGGTCGGCGAAGTCGCCCGCCTGGTCGGCGACCCGTTGGAGCCTGACCCACTCCTCGTGGGTGTCCACCGCGGCCTGGATCTTGCGTCCGAAGGCGTCGAGTCGGCCGACCTCGGTGTCCAGGTCCCGGGAAGCCTTCTCCAGGACCTTCCACTGGGGGGCCAGCGCCTCCTTGACCTGTGCGGAGACGCCCCCGATCTCGTGGCCCGCCAGTCGGTCGCGCAGACGGTCGAGGTGGAGGCACTCCCGTGCCAGGCGCCACTCCTCGGCGCGCAGCAGGGGCAGGGCGTGGTCCAGGCCCACGTGGGTGCCCAGGACGCGGTGGGCGTGCTCGGCGCGGGCGGTCGTGCGCTGGAGCTTGTTCAGCGCCCGGTGGCTCTGGGTGAAGCCCAGATCCGCCGGGACGACGTAGCGGTCCCGGTGCCACGCGGCGAGGTCGGCGGAGTCCCAGGGGCGCCGCAGGAGCAGGATGGCGACCAGGACGGCCACGGGCAGGAACCACAGCAGTACCGCGCCCGGGGTGCCGGGCGCCACGAGCGCCGCGGTGGAGGGGGCCAGCCGAAGAGCCAGCCACACCGCGCCGCCGACGAGCGACACGGACACGAGGGAGAAGGCGGTCGCGGTGGTCAGGAGCAGAAACCAAATCAGCGCCCGCTCGCCGACGCTGTCGGCGCCGCGCAGCAGCTCCGTCCACACGAACCTGACCCAGGGGTAGGTCGGGTAGGACGCCGCCACGAGGGCGAGCGGAACGAGCACGGCCTCGCCGGGGCCTTCGGGGAACAATGCCAGCGGTGCTCCCGCGACGGCCGCGGCCGTGACGGCCAGGGTGATCAGGACCCAGCGGGGCAGGGGGAGCCGGAACCCGTTGGGGCGCGCCAGGGCTTCGGGGGAGGCGCTGAGCCGCCGGACGGTTCCGGGACGGAGAGCGGGGTCGAAGGTCGCCTGTGTACTGGGGGGCACGGGGCACACCACCCTTCTTCGGGGAGCTGACGCGGATGTGATGCCGTCGGCGGGTTCCCGGTTCCGATTCCGGCTCCGGGATGTCGTGGGCGGTCTGTAGCGTTGGAGGGAGGGGACACGCGGGCGAGGGGTGGCCCGACGTTCGTAGGGAGAAGAGGGCAAGTGCGACCGGTCAGTGACATCAAGCGCAGCGAGGCACCCTTCGAGGTGGTCTCGGACATGACCCCCGCCGGGGACCAGCCGGGGGCGATCGAACAGATCACCAGGAGGGTGCGGGACGGCGACCAGCACACGGTCCTGCTGGGCGCGACCGGTACCGGCAAGACGGCCACCGTGGCGTGGACGGTGGAACAGCTCCAGCGGCCCACGCTGGTGATGCAGCCGAACAAGACCCTGGCGGCGCAGTTCGCCAACGAGCTGCGGCAGATGCTGCCCAACAACGCGGTCGAGTACTTCGTCTCCTACTACGACTACTACCAGCCCGAGGCCTACGTCCCGCAGAGCGACACCTTCATCGAGAAGGACTCCTCGATCAACGACGAGGTGGAGCGCCTGCGGCACTCGGCGACCAACTCGCTGCTCACCCGGCGCGACACCATCGTGGTGGCGTCGGTGTCGTGCATCTACGGCCTGGGCACTCCGCAGGAGTACGTGGACCGGATGGCCCAGTTGTCGGTGGGCATGGAGGTGGACCGGGACGACCTGCTGCGCCGCCTGGTCGAGATGCAGTACACGCGCAACGACATGGCGTTCACCCGGGGGACGTTCCGGGTCCGCGGCGACACGATCGAGATCATCCCGGTCTACGAGGAGCTGGCGATCCGCATCGAGATGTTCGGTGACGAGATCGAGCGGCTGCTCACCCTGCACCCCCTGACCGGCGAGGTACTGGGGGAGAGCGCCGAGATGTTCATCTTCCCGGCCTCGCACTACGTGGCCGGCGAGGAGCGCACCGAGCGGGCGATCGGCACCATCGAGGCGGAGCTGGGCGAGCGCCTGGCCGAGCTGGAGGGCCAGGGCAAGCTCCTGGAGGCACAGCGGCTGCGCATGCGCACCACCCACGACCTGGAGATGATGTGCCAGCTGGGTACCTGCTCGGGGATCGAGAACTACTCGCGGCACTTCGACGGCCGCGAGCCGGGCAGCGCCCCCAACACCCTCCTGGACTACTTCCCCGAGGACTTCCTGCTGGTCCTGGACGAGTCGCACGTGACGGTCCCGCAGATCGGGGCCATGTACGAGGGCGACGCGGCGCGCAAGCGGACCCTGGTGGACCACGGTTTCCGGCTTCCCTCGGCGCTGGACAACCGTCCCCTGAAGTGGGAGGAGTTCACGAAGCGGATCGGGCAGTCGGTGTACCTGTCGGCGACACCGGGCCGGTACGAGCTGCGTCAGGCGGGCGGTGACGTGGTCGAACAGGTCATCCGCCCGACCGGGCTGGTGGACCCGCAGGTGGTGGTCAAGCCGACGGACGGGCAGATCGACGACCTCGTGCACGAGATCCGCGAGCGGGCCGAGCGCTCGGAGCGGGTCCTGGTGACCACGCTGACCAAGAAGATGGCCGAGGACCTCACCGACTACTTCGCGGAGCTGGGCATCCGGGTGCGGTACCTGCACAGCGAGGTGGACACGCTGCGCCGCGTGGAGCTGCTGCGGGAGCTGCGGGTGGGCGAGTTCGACGTGCTGGTGGGCATCAACCTGCTGCGGGAGGGCCTGGACCTGCCGGAGGTGTCCCTGGTGGCGATCCTGGACGCGGACAAGGAGGGCTTCCTGCGTTCGGAGACCTCGCTGATCCAGACCATCGGCCGCGCGGCGCGCAACGTCGACGGCCAGGTGCACATGTACGCGGACAACGTCACGGACTCCATGCGCGCGGCGATCGACGAGACCACCCGGCGCCGGGACAAGCAGCTGGCGTACAACGCCGAGCACGGGATCGACCCGACGCCGTTGCGCAAGCAGATCGCCGACATCCTGGACACCCTCAACCGCGAGGACGTGGACACCGAGGAGCTCATGTCCACGGGTTACCGCCAGGGCGGTCGGACGGCGCGGGCGCCGGTGCCCGCGTTGGGGGAGCGCGCGGACGTGGCGAACATGCCGCGCGCGGAGCTGGCCGACCTCATCGACCAGCTGAGCGGCCAGATGCACCAGGCCGCGACGGATCTGCAGTTCGAGCTCGCGGCCCGGCTGAGGGACGAGATCGGCGAGCTGAAGCGGGAGCTGCGGGGGATGGACGCGGCCGGGTTGAAGTGACCCCGGCGTCGGCCGGTAGGGTGCTGGCAGGCCCGTGGGGCGGGGGTGTGCGGGTCGCGGACCCCCGCCCCGCACACCGGGGGCATCTCGAATCAGGCACGATCGAGGCACGGTTGGGTCGCATAGTTACCTTCACGTGACATATTCTTGTGCTTTGCGTACGTCGAATGTCGCTTTTGCCTTTTTCGGGTGTGGGGGAGTTCATGGTCGGTCGGGTACTGGGCGTCGCGTTCACCGCGGTGCTGACGGGTCTCCTGGTGGCCGGGTGCGGAATCGCCCGGGGCGGTGAGGACCCCGAGGAGATCGAGCCCACTCCCGACCTCGGCCGGGGCACGGACGACGATCCGGTCGACTCCGTCTCCAACGACGAGGTCATCGTCGTCGTCGACGACGGAGCCGAGGTCCACGAGGACTGCGCCAACCGCGAGGTCGTGGTCAAGGCCGACGACGCCCTGGTGATACTCGACGGCGACTGCGGCCTCGTGCGCGCCACCGGGCGCAACTCCGTCGTCGAGGTGGGCACGGCCGAGAAGATCGTCCTCGTCGGCGTGGACAACCAGGTCTCCTTCGCCTCCGGTGACCCCGAGGTGGTCAACCACGGGCGCAACACCACCGTCAGCGAGGGCGGTACCGCCAGCCCCGAGGCACGGTGACCCGACCGCGACGAGGCCTGCCCCGCCCGTGGCCCGGGCACCCGCGTCCGTTACCGTGGTGCGCGTTCGCGCACACGCGTGCGCACCGCGTGAGCGCCCCTCGGCGCGGCGGCGGGACCGGGGCCTCCCCGGAGGCGGCGGAGGCGGGCGGGCCCGTGTTCACCGCTTTCCGTTCACCCGTACCGCTTCGAGGAGGTACGGTCGATCCTGTCCCGACACGTCGGTCGGTGCGGACACCGGTCCGGTGGCCGCGACACGACCGCACCCGTCAGTCCGGTCGGGGCGCGCGCTTGACGAATGGAGGGGTGGGGCGGGTGAGTGGTTATGTCGCTCGGGTGCGGCATGATGAGTCGCCTGGCGGCGACATCGGACTCGATCCGTTGGTGCACTCCGTTGCCCGGCGCTGGGCGGAGTCGGACCCCCTTCTGCCCGAACCCGTGGGGTTCGCGGCCAACTCCTACCCCCTGCTGACCGTCAGCGACGAGGACGGCCGTACCGTCGCCGCGGGGAGCATGCACTACACCTGGTACCAGCCGGGCGAGGTGGGCCGCATCTGGGGCGTGCCCGACCAGCACTGGCTCACCCCCATCGTCGGCGGCCCCGAGCCCGCCCGCGCCCTGGACTCCCTGCTGACCAGCTGGCGCGACCAGATCGAGGACCTGCCCACCGGTACCGGCTCGGAGTCCGCGGCCCTGGTGAGCTGGCCCGCGCGCGACGTCGCCGGGATCATCCCCTTGCAGCGGCACGGCCTCCAGCCCTACACGGTGCTCGCCGCCCGCCAGCGCCGCCGGGGCGTGCCGCCCTCGCTGCCCCCGCGTGACGTGGCCATCCGGCTGGCCGACACCAGCGACCTCACCCAGGTGGTGGGCCTGCTGATGGAGGAGCACCGCTACGAACAGCACTTCGGCGGGGTGTTCCTCCAACCCGACACCGCCGAGCAGACCCGCAAGGTCGCCGCCCGCGCGCTCAACCGCTCCCGCTCGTGGATCTGGCTCGCGGAGCGCCGGGGCCGGGCCGTGGGCCTGCTGTGGGTGTCGCCGCCCGAGCGCTCCCGCTGGGCCAAGTCGCTGGTACGGGCCCGTCCGATCGCGCACATCGGCTACGGCGTGGTCACCGCCGCCGAGCGCGGCCGCGGAATCGGTACCGCCCTGGTGAGCCAGGCCCACCAGGCCCTGGACAGCCACGGCGTGGGGGCGTCGGTGCTCAACTACGCCGCCATGAACCCGCTCTCCGGGCCGTTCTGGCACCGCATGGGCTACCGCCCCGTGTGGACGACCTGGGAGGTCCGTCCCGCCCTGGCGCTGCGCTGACCACGGCGGGCCCGGCCGGACCGGCGCCCCGGTGACGGGGTTGACGGTCCCCGCTGGTTAGCCTGGGCGCGCAAGCGCAGTGTGGCGTGGGAGAGGTGGAGCCGATGAGCGCGGACGACCGTGGGCCCGAGGGCGCCGAGCACGTGGAGATCGTCGAGGTGGGGCCGCGCGACGGCCTCCAGAACGAGTCCACGGTGCTGTCGGTCGAGGACCGGGTGGAGTTGATCGACCGGGCCGTGGCCGCGGGAGTGCGGCGCGTCGAGGCGGTCAGCTTCGTCAACCCCAGGCGGGTGCCGCAGATGGCCGGGGCCGAGGAGGTCATGGCCGGGGTCACGCGGGTGCCCGGGGTGTCGTTCATCGGCCTGGCGCTCAACCGGCGCGGGCTGGACCGGGCCCTGGCGGCGGGGGTGTCCGAAGTCAACGTGGCGGTACCGGCCACCGACGGCTTCAGCACGCGCAACCAGGGCAGCACCGTGGAGGAGATGCTGGACACCCTGGTGGAGATGGACCGCGCGCTGGAGGGCACGGGCGTGCCGCTCAGCGTCACGGTCTCCACAGCCTTCGGGTGCCCGTTCGACGGCGAGGTCGCGCCGGAGCGGGTGGTGGAGGTGGTGCGCCGGATCGCGGACACCGGGGCGGTGGAGATCGCCCTGGCCGACACGATCGGGGTGGGGGTTCCCGGGCAGGTGCGCGACCTCGTGCGCCGGACGGCCGAGGTGGCGGGCGGACGAACCCTGCGCTGTCACTTCCACAACACCCGCAACACCGGCTACGCCAACGCCCTGGCCGCCGTGGACGAGGGCGTACGGGTCCTGGACTCCAGCCTGGGCGGGTTCGGCGGCTGCCCCTTCGCCCCCGCCGCCACCGGCAACATCGCCACCGAGGACCTGCTCTACATGCTGCACCGCGGCGGGCAGCACACGGGCGTGAGCCTGTCCGGCGCGGCCGCGCTGGGCGACTGGATGGGGGAGCGGCTCGGCAAGCGGCCCCCCGCCTACCTCGGTCGCGCCGGCGACTTTCCCGCCTGACCAGCGGCACCGGTGCGCCCCGGGTCCGCGCCCTCCGGCGGGACCCGGGGCGGTGTTGCCTTCGCCACCCGGCGGGCCCCGACCGGGCCCGGAGTGCCCAGCCACCAGGGGTTCACGGCAACCGCGCAGGTCGGGATGGGGAACACCGGAGGTGGGACGAACGTTCCCGGGTGTGGACGAACGGGGGGCCTGTTATCCTGGTGCCCCGTGGAGTCCGACGCGCTGGAACGGCATCGCCGCCGCTCGGAACCGGACCGCCGCACGGCCGCCCGGCTCGCCTGAGCCAGCCGTAGCCACTCAACCCACGGGAGCAACACTTTGGCATCCGCCGCGAGTACCAAGCACCTTTTCGTTACTGGCGGCGTCGCCTCCAGTCTTGGCAAGGGGCTGACCGCCTCCAGCCTGGGACGACTCCTGAAGTCGCGCGGACTTCGGGTCACCATGCAGAAGCTGGACCCCTACCTCAACGTCGACCCCGGAACGATGAACCCGTTCCAGCACGGCGAGGTCTTCGTGACGGACGACGGAGCCGAGACCGACCTCGACGTCGGCCACTACGAGCGCTTCCTCGACGTCGAGCTCTCCGCCTCGGCCAACGTCACCACCGGGCAGATCTACTCCAGCGTCATCGCCAAGGAGCGCCAGGGCGCCTACCTCGGTGACACCGTGCAGGTCATCCCGCACATCACCAACGAGATCAAGGCGCGCATCTACGCGATGGACGCCCCCGACGTCGACATCGTCATCACCGAGATCGGGGGGACGGTCGGCGACATCGAGTCGCAGCCCTTCCTGGAGGCCGTCCGCCAGATCCGGCACGAGATCGGCCGCGAGAACTGCTTCTTCCTGCACGTCTCCCTCATCCCCTTCCTCGGCCCGTCCGGCGAGATGAAGACCAAGCCGACCCAGCACTCGGTCGCCGCCCTGCGCAGCATCGGCATCCAGCCCGACGCGATCGTGTGCCGCTCCGACCGGCCCATCACGCAGAGCCTGAAGTCCAAGATCAGCCTCATGTGCGACGTGGACGAGGCGGGCGTGGTCTCCACCCCCGACGCCCCCTCCATCTACGACATCCCCAAGGTCCTGCACCGCGAGGGCCTGGACGCCTATGTCGTCCGCCGCCTCGGTATGCCCTTCCGCGACGTCGACTGGACCGAGTGGGACGAGCTGCTGCGCCGCGTGCACCAGCCCGACCACGAGGTCACCATCGCCATGGTCGGCAAGTACATCGACCTGCCCGACGCCTACCTGTCGGTCAGCGAGGCCCTGCGCGCCGGCGGCTTCGCCACCGACACCCGCGTGAACATCCGCTGGGTGGCCAGTGACAACTGCGCCAGCCCCTCGGGCGCGGCCGCCGAGCTCGACGGCGCGGACGGCATCCTCATCCCGGGCGGCTTCGGCGTGCGCGGCATCGAGGGCAAGCTGGGCGCGATCCGCTACGCCCGGGAGAAGGGCGTTCCGCTGCTCGGCATCTGCCTCGGTCTCCAGGGCATGGTCATCGAGTACGCGCGCAACGTGCTCGGCCTGGAGGGCGCCAACAGCCTGGAGTTCGACGACAAGGCCGTCGACCCGGTCATCGCCACCATGGCCGACCAGGAGGACGTCGTGGCGGGCGACCGCGACATGGGCGGCACCATGCGCCTGGGCCTGTACCCGGCCGACCTCGGCGAGGGCACCCTCGCCCGCGACCTGTACGACGGCGCCGGTCAGGTCTCCGAGCGCCACCGCCACCGGTTCGAGGTCAACAACGCCTACCGCCCCCGTCTGGAGGAGGCGGGTCTGGTGTTCTCCGGCCTCTCCCCGGATGGCAAGCTGGTGGAGTACGTGGAACTGCCCCGGGACGTGCACCCGTTCTTCATCGCGACGCAGGCACACCCGGAGCTGCGCTCCCGCCCGACCAACGCGAACCCGCTCTTCCGGGGCCTGATCTCCGCCTCGCTGGAGTACAAGCTCTCCTAGCGGCGACGGGGGCGGGTGGGGCACGAGCCTGAGAGGGGCCGCATGGCCAGCCACACCCGCCCGGTCGGCGAAGGGACGACGGGGGCGTTCGCGAGGGTCGCGGACGCCCCCGAGTCGTGGCCGGTGGAGCGCTCCGAGGAGCGCTACAGGGGAGCCAAGTGCTCGATGCGCACCGACTGGGTGCAGATGCCCGGCCCCCACGGCGTGGGACGGACGGTGGCCGCCCGCGACTACATGGACCACCCCGGGGCCGCCGCGATCGTCGCACTGGACGCACGGGGGCGGGTCCTGCTGCAACGCCAGTACCGACACCCCACCCAGCACACGCTGTGGGAGCTGCCCGCCGGCCTGATCGACGGCGAGGGCGAGGGGCCGCTGGCCACCGCCCGCCGCGAACTGGAGGAGGAGGCCGCGCTGCGCGCCGCCACCTGGCACCAGCTGCCCGACTTCTTCCCGAGCACGGGCTTCTCCACCGAACGCATCCACGTGTTCCTCGCCCGTGACCTCACCGAGGTGCCGGAGGCGGAGATCGACTTCGTGCGCGAACACGAGGAGACCGACCTGGCCTCCGAGTGGCTGCCGCTCCCCGAGGCGGTGCGCGCGGTCATGGAGGGACGGCTGCACAACGGTGCGACGGTCATCGGCGTCCTCGCCGCGCACGCCGCGTCCCTGGACGGGTACGCCTCCCTGCCCGCGGCCTCGGACGACTGACCCCCTCCGGTGGAGAACGAAGCGCTGGAGGGCGGGCCGGAGCGGCCCGAACCCGACGACGGTCCCCTGGAGCGGGTGCGGGCCGCGTTCCTGGACCACCTGGGCGCCGAGCGCGCACTGGCCGACAACACCCTGCTGGCCTACCGCCGCGACCTGTGGCGCTACACCGGGTACCTGCGCGGCCGGGGGGTCGCTGACCTCGCCGCGGTGACCCCCGGGCACGTCGGAGCCTTCCTGGGAGCACTGCGCGAGGGAGACGACTCCCACGCCCCCCTGAGCGCCTCCTCGGCCGGGCGCGCCCTGGCGGCCGTGCGCGGACTGCACCGGTTCGCGGTGCGCGAGGGGTGGTCGGCCACGGACCCGGCCGCCGAGATCGCCCCGCCCCCGCCGCCCCTGCGCCTGCCCAAGGCCGTGCCCCTGGACCAGGTGGAACGGTTGCTCGAGGCCGCCGGACCGGCGGCGGCCCCGGCCTCGGACGCGCGCGCCGACCTGCTGGCCCAGCGCGACCGCGCGCTGACGGAGGTGCTGTACGGCACCGGGGCACGGGTGTCGGAGGCGGTGGGGCTGGACGTGGACGACGTCGCGGACGCGGTGGACGGCGACGCGGCGGTCGGCCTGGTGCGCTTTCGGGGCAAGGGCGGAAAGGAGCGCCTCGTACCACTGGGCTCCTACGCGCGTCGCGCCCTGGCGGGCTACCTGACCCTGGTGCGGCCGGTACTGGCCGCGTCCGGTCGGGGTGGCCCGGCCCTGTTCCTGAACACGCGTGGCGGCCGTCTCACCCGGCAGGGCGGATGGGCGCTGCTGTCCGCGGTGGCGGAACGGGCCGGGGTGGAGGGCGTCTCCCCGCACACCCTGAGGCACTCCTTCGCCACCCACCTGATCGACGGCGGTGCGGACATCCGGGTCGTCCAGGAGCTGTTGGGGCACAGTTCGGTCACCACCACACAGGTCTACACCCTGGTGACGGTGGAGCGGCTGCGCGAGGTGTACGCCTCCAGCCACCCCAGGGCCAGGCGCGGGCGGGAACCGGGCGGCCCGCGGTGAGGTCCGCGGCCCGTGGTCGGGGGGCGGCTCGGCGTTCGGGACGAGTCCGACGTGCGTCGTGTGTACCCTTCTCCTACGAGAGAAATGGGTACGACCGTGCGGTTCCTCCCGGTTGCAGAGGGTGGGGAATCCTCGTCGGATCATGTTGATGTGCGCCGTGTCGTCGTTCTAGAGTCGCCGCACAGAGGTACGTTGCTGTCGACATATTGAGTTTCCGACGGCGGCCAGTCGTGGGAGACGTCAAGAGTCCCGTCGGGCCGTGGCCGGTCCGTAGGGGAGGTCAAGGGTTGTGAACTGGTCGGAGAGCGACGAGGCGGCGAACACCGCACCCGTCGGCGAGGAGGGCTTCGCCGAACCGGTGAGCAACCCGTGGGGGACGACACGCAACACGGGGGCGGATCTGCACACCAAGAGACCCGTGCGTACATATCCGGAGCCGACACCGCTCGACGAACACGGTCCGGCACGGATTGTAGCACTCTGTAACCAGAAGGGTGGGGTCGGCAAGACCACCACCACCATCAACCTCGGCGCCGCCATCGCGGAGTACGGCAGACGGGTGCTGCTGGTCGACTTCGACCCGCAGGGCGCCCTGTCGGTCGGCCTGGGCCGACTGGACCCGCGCGAGCTGGACCTGACCGTCTACAACCTGCTCATGCAGCGCGACGTGACGGTCGAGGACGTCCTGCTCAAGACGGACGTCGACGGCCTCGACCTCATTCCGAGCAACATCGACCTGTCCGCCGCGGAGGTACAGCTCGTCGGCGAGGTGGCCCGTGAGCAGATGCTCGGACGCGCGCTGCGCCCGGTCATCAACGACTACGACGTCATCCTCATCGACTGCCAGCCGTCGCTCGGCCTGCTGACCGTCAACGCGCTGACCGCGGCCGACGGGGTCATCGTCCCGCTGGAGTGCGAGTTCTTCGCCCTGCGCGGTGTGGCGCTGCTGATGGACACCATCCAGAAGGTCCAGGAACGCCTCAACGAGGACCTCGTCATCGACGGTTTCCTCGGCACCATGTACGACCCGCGCACCCTGCACGCCCGCGAAGTGCTCTCCACCATCGTGGACGGCTTCGGGGACAAGGTGTACGGCACCGTCATCAACCGCACCGTGCGCTTCCCGGACGCCACCGTGGCGGGCGAACCCATCACCAGGTTCGACTCGTCCTCGGCCGGGGCCAACGCCTACCGTTCGCTGGCCAAGGAGGTGCTGGCGAGGTGGCCTCTCAGCGGTCACGACGTGTGACGCTACCCGGGGCGGACGAACTGTTCTTCCGCCCTTCCGGTCCCGAAGAGGAACCGGCCGAGACCGAACGCCAGTACCAGGTACCGGAACAGGACCGGCAGAGCACCAAAGAGACCCCGCCGGAACGGCCCGCGCGCAAGTCCGGCGGCAGGACGCGGAGCAAACTGGACCGCGCCCCCAAACCGAGCGGGCGCCAGCGCCACGACGAGAAGATCACCGTCTACGTCTCCGGGCCCGAACTGCTGGCCCTGGAACAGACCCGGCTCTCGCTGCGCGCGGAGCACGGGTTGTCGGCCGACCGGGGCCGCCTCGTCCGCGAGGCCGTCGCGGTGCTGCTCGCCGACTTCGAGGAGCACGGTTCCAGCAGCATGCTGGTCCGTCGTCTGACCGAGGACTGAGTCCCCGGGCCGGCCGCTGGGGGAGCGGACGGCCACCGGGGACCGGCGGGTGGGTGTCACCGGCTGGTCCCAGCCGGTGACACCCTTGTGTCATGAGTGAGAAGACGTGGACCCGCCATGGTGACTGACCAGGAGGGCGCGCTCCCGGGGGCGGAGGGCGCCGACGAGGTCGACGAGAACGCCTTCCAGGTACACCTGGACAACTTCGAGGGCCCCTTCGACCTGCTCCTCGGGCTGATCTCCAAGCACAAGCTGGACATCACCGAGGTGTCCCTGTCGAAGGTCACCGACGAGTTCATCGCGCACATCCGCCGGTTCGGCGACGACTGGGACCTGGACCAGGCCAGCAACTTCCTGTTGGTGGCGGCCACCCTGCTCGACCTGAAGGCGGCCCGCCTGCTGCCGCGCGGCGACGTGGAGGACGAGGCCGACCTGGCACTGCTGGAGGCGCGCGACCTGCTGTTCGCCCGCCTGCTCCAGTACCGCGCCTACAAGGAGGTCGCCGCCTTCCTGCGCGAGCGCCTGGCCACCCAGGGCCGCAGGTACGCGCGCGCGGTTCCGCTGGAGGAGCGGTTCGCGGGGATGCGTCCCGACGTGCTGTTCAAGCTCGGCCCCGAGGAGTTCGCGGCCCTGGCCGGGCTGGTGTTCACCCCCAGGGAGCCACCGAGCGTCTCGGTCACCCACATCCACCTCACCAAGACCTCCGTCAAGGAGCAGGGCGAGCTGATGGTGGCCGAGCTGCGCGAGCACGGGCAGCTCACCTTCGCCCAGCTGACCGCCGAGTGCGACGGTACCTTCGAGGTCGTCGCCCGGTTCCTGGCACTGCTGGAGCTGTACCGGGCCGCGAACGTGGGCTTCGACCAGCCCGTGCCGCTGGGCGAGCTGACCGTCACCTGGACCGGCGGCGACGCGGACGTCGAACTGGAGTCCGACTACGACGAGGCGGAACCGACCGCCGACACCACACCCAGGGAGCAGTGATGACCGCGCAGCACACCGTCGAGGCGGGGGACACCGCCGTGCCCCCGGCCCTGCGCCGGGACCTGGAGGCCGTCATGATGGTGGTCGACCAGCCGGTGTCCGAGTACGACCTGGCCCGCGCCATGGACGTGCCCCTGGAGCTGGTGACCCGCGCCCTGGAGGAGCTCTCCCGGGAATACACCGAACAGGGCCGGGGTTTCGACCTACGAGCGGTGGCCGAGGGGTGGCGTGTGTACACGCGCCCCGAGTGCGCCGACATCGTCGAGCACTTCCTCAGGGAGGGGCAGGAGGTGCGGCTCACCCAGGCCGCACTGGAGACGATCGCCGTCGTCGCCTACCGCCAGCCGGTCTCACGTGGCAGGGTCTCCGCGGTACGCGGGGTCAACTGCGACGGCGTTATGCGTACCCTCGTACTGAGGGGCCTGATCGAAGAGGCCGGGCACGATCCCGAGTCCGGTGCTCTGCTGTACCGGACCACCTCCTATTTCCTGGAACGGCTCGGTCTGCGCGGCCTGGACGAGCTGCCCGACCTGGCGCCGTTCCTTCCCGACGACATCGAAGGTCTTGACGACACCGGTGAGCACACCTAACAGAGAACGTTCCCGTGGTGAACGGGACGGACGCGCACCGCGCGGTGAGCGCGGCGACTACGACAACCGCGGCGGCCGAGGCCCCCGCGACGACAGGGGCGGCGACGACCGCCGAGGCGGCGGACGCCAGGACCGTGACGACCACCGTGGCGGTCGTTCCTACGGCCGCCGTGACGACAACCGTGGTGGTTTCCAGGGTCGTGACGACCGAGGAGGCCGTCCGCAGGGCCGTGACGATCGCCGTGGTGGTTTCCAGGGCCGGGACGACCGGCGCGGCGACCGTGGGGGTCGCTCCTACGACCGCCGCGACGACAACCGTGGTGGTTTCCAGGGTCGTGACGACCGTGGTGGTCGTCCGCAGGGTCGGGACGACCGGCGTGGTGGTTTCCAGGGCCGGGATGACCGGCGCGGCGACCGTGGGGGTCGTTCCCACGACCGTCGCGACGAGCACCGTGGTGGCTACCAGGGTCGTGACGACCGCCGTGACGACCACCGTGGTGGTCGCTAT
>NZ_JBEYHA010000008.1:0-152652 GCF_040635075.1 Nocardiopsis sp. NPDC007018 | reverse complement strand
AGACCGGGACGACCGGCGTGGTGGCTACCAGGGTCGCGATGACCGTGGTGGTCGTCCGCAGGGTCGGGACGACCGTCGTGGTGGTTTCCAGGGCCGTGACGACCGGCGTGACGACCACCGTGGTGGTCGCTATGACCGGGACGACCGGCGTGGTGGCTACCAGGGTCGCGATGACCGTGGTGGTCGTCCGCAGGGTCGGGACGACCGTCGTGGTGGTTTCCAGGGCCGGGACGACCGGCGTGACGACCGTGGTGGTCGCTCCTACGACCGCCGCGACGACCACCGTGGCGGCAACCGCGACGAGCGCCCGCGCCGCGACGCCCAGGGGCGTCGTCTCCAGAGCCGCGACACCAAGGGCGGCGGCTACCAGCGCCGCGACGACAAGCGCGGAGGCCGTCCCCAGGACCGCCACGACCGGCCGCGCCGCGACCCCGACCAGCGTCCGGTCCGCCGCGACCACGAGCCGGTCAGGGACGTCAAGCGCGAGAACCAGCTCTCCAAGGCGGCCCGTGAGCGGCTCCAGGCCCTGCGCGCGGACTACAACCCGCGCGACGAGGACCGCCACGAGGGTGACTCCCGGGACACCTACACGGACGTCCCCAACGGCATCCGCCTCCAGAAGGCACTGGCCGCGGCCGGTGTCGCCAGCCGACGGGCCAGCGAGGAGATGATCGCCGCCGGACGGGTGAGCGTCGACGGCCAGATCGTCAAGCGCTTCGGCGCCCGCGTCGACCCCGAGGCTTCGGAGATCCGCGTCGACGGCATGCGCGTGGTCACCGCTCCCGACAAGCTGTACTTCGCGCTCAACAAGCCGCGCGGAGTGGTCAGCACCATGTGGGACCCGGAGGGCCGCCCGACCCTGGCCGACTACGCCGGTCAGACCGCCGAGCGCATCTTCCACGTGGGTCGGCTGGACACCGAGACCGAGGGTCTCATTCTGCTGACCAACGACGGTGACCTGGCCAACCGCCTCACCCACCCGCGCTACAAGGTCGTCAAGACCTACATCGCGAAGGTGCCCGGCCCGGTGCCGCACCGCGTGGTGCGCGAGATCCAGAAGGGTGTGGAGCTGGAGGACGGGCCGGTCAGGGTCGACTCCTTCCGCGTGGTCGACAACGACGACGCCCAGGCCATGGTGGAGATCCGTCTGCACGAGGGGCGCAAGCACATCGTGCGCCGCCTCATGGAGGCGGTGGGCCACCCGGTCGCCGACCTGGCGCGCACCCAGGTCGGCCCGATCGACCTCAACACGCTGCGCCTGGGCACCATGCGGGCGCTCAGCTCGCGTGAGGTCGGCGAGCTCTACAAGGCCGCGGGGCTCTGACCCGAGGCTCTGTCGCTACAGTTGACGGCGGTCGCACCCTGTGTGGGGGCGGCCGCCGTCCGCCGTCTTTCCCTGGCGGGCGGCACCACCGGCGAGGACGAGGGCGGGGACGAACGTGGCGGTACGGGCCATTCGCGGTGCGGTGCAGGTCGACGCGGACGAACGCGAGCAGGTACTGGAGGCCACGACCGAACTGGTCTCCGAGGTGATGCGGCGCAACGGACTCACCACCGACGACGTGATCAGCGTGTTGTTCACGGCCACCCCCGACCTGACCAGCGAGTTCCCCGCACTGGCGGCGCGCGGTGTGGGCTTCGCCGACGTGCCGCTGATGTGCGCGTCCGAGATCGCCGTGCCCGGCGCGCTGCCCCGGGTGGTGCGGCTGATGGCGCACGTGGAGACCCCGCTCGCGCGCACCGAGGTGCAGCACGTGTACCTGAGGGGTGCCCAGGCGCTGCGCCTGGACATCGCCCAGTAGCGTTCCCGAGCGGACCTCGGCGGCGGGGCGGGACTCCAGGTCAGGAGGTCGTACCCTGGGACCGTGCCCGCGACCTCCGTGGGCGCGGTGAGGCGGGGGGGTGCCGTGGGCGAGGAGACGACCGGGGCGGGCCGGACGGGGCCGCTACGGGTCACGGTGGTCGGGACCGGTCTGATCGGGACGTCCGTGGCCCTGGCCCTGCGGGCCCGAGACGCTGACGTCACCCTGAGCGACCCGGACGCCGCCTCGCTGCGGCTGGCCAGCGACCTCGGGGCCGGGCGCCCCCTGCACGAGGCCGGTGACGGGGCCCCCGCCGACGTCGCGGTGATCGCCGCCCCGCCCGCCGTGGTCCCCGCGGTGCTGCGCGAGGCCCAGCAACGCAAGCTCGCCCAGGTGTACACCGACGTGGCCAGCGTGAAGACGAGCGTCCTGGAGGGCGCCGAGCGGCTCGGCTGCGACATGGCGACCTTCGTGCCCGGCCACCCCATGGGGGGACGGGAGAAGCACGGTCCAGGCGCGGCCCGCGCCGACCTCTTCCTCGGCCGTTCCTGGGCTCTGTGCCCGACTCCCGCGACGGACCCCGGGTCCGTCGAGGCGGTGGCCGCCCTGGCCCGTCTGTGCGGGGCCGATCCGCTGGTGCTGGACGCCCGGTCGCACGACCGGGCGGTGGCGTTGGTCTCGCACGCCCCGCACGTGGCCTCCTCCGCCGTGGCGGCCCGGCTGCTGTCCGGGGACGGCGACGCGCTGTCCCTCGCCGGACAGGGGGTACGCGACGTCACCCGGATCGCCGGAGGCGACCCGGGCATGTGGACGGAGATCCTCACACACAACGCCGGGCCCGTGGCCGAGGTGCTGCACGGTGTCGCCGCCGACCTGGCCGCCACCGCCGACGCCCTGCGCGACTGGAGCGGTGCGGAGCACGGCGCCGACCCGCGGCGGGGACTCGAACCTGTTCGCGACCTCCTCGCGCGCGGGCGCTCCGGCCAGCGGCGCATCCCCGGCAAGCACGGGTCGGTCCGCAGACCCGACTACACCGTCATCCCGGTGGTCATCCCGGACGAGCCCGGCGCGCTGGGCCGTCTGTTCGCGGCGGCCGCCACGGCGGGCGTGAACATCGAGGACGTGCGGATCGAACACAGCCCCGGCCTCCCGCTGGGTGTGGCCGAGCTGTACGTGCTCCCCGAGGCCGTGGACACCCTGGCCGGGGCGCTGTCCGCGGACGGCTGGTCGGTGCACCCCGGGCTGTGAGACGGCCCCGTCCTGCGGACCCCGGCGCGAGGGTAGGCTGGGGCGTCGGCGGCAGCAGGCGCCGACGCAGGCACAGTGAACTCGGGAGTCAGCAGCAGTGAGCGCGCAGGGCAAGGGCATCGTCATCGCCATCGACGGTCCCTCCGGGTCGGGCAAGTCGAGCACGGCCAGGGGTGTCGCCAGGGCGCGGGAGCTGCGCTACCTCGACACCGGGGCCATGTACCGGGCCCTGACCTGGTGGATGCTGGACCAGGGCGTGGACGTCCACGACGCGGCCTCCGTGGCCGCCAACGTCGGCCGTCCGGTCATCACCATGGGCACCGACCCCTCCGCCCCCTCCGTGGCGGTCGACGGCCGCGACGTGGCCGTCGAGATCCGGGGAGAGCAGGTCACCACCAACGTGAGTGCGGTCTCGGCCGTGCCCGAGGCGCGCGAACTGCTGGTGCGCACCCAGCGAGAGGTCATCGAGGCCGCTCGTCTGGAGAGCGCCGGTATCGTGGTGGAGGGGCGTGACATCACGACCGTCGTCGCCCCCGACGCCCCCGTCAAGCTGTTCCTCACCGCCAGCGCCCAGGCGCGGGCGCAGCGGCGCAGCAAGGAGGTGCGCGGCTCCGACGTCGCGGCGACCCAGGCCGACCTGGCCCGCCGGGACCGGCTGGACTCCAGCCGTGCCCACTCGCCGCTGACCCAGACCGCGGACGCCACCGAGCTCGACACCACGGGCCTGACCCTCGACGAGGTCGTCGCCCTGGTCGTCAAGCTGGCCGACGAGGCCCGAGAGGGCTAGCACGACCCGCCGGAGACGGCGGCGGGTCGGGGAGAGACCGGCCACACCACCCCCGCCAGGGGGAACACACGAACATCCACGGGGGTTGCCCCCCGTGGCAGGACACGGGCGCCCGCGGTGGCGCCCGTGGGCGATTCACGTGGCGATCGCGCTGAATCCTTCGACATCCTCGCGGCACGCATCCTGGGCGCGTGGGGACCTGGAACCGGGAGTACGAGTACATGAGTGAGTTCGACGTGTCCGACGTGGGCACCGCCTCCGAGGGCGAGGAGACGGCACTGCCCGTCGTCGCCGTGGTCGGTCGGCCCAACGTCGGCAAGTCCAGTCTGGTGAACCGCATCATCGGCCGTCGCGAGGCCGTGGTGGAGGACGTCCCGGGCGTGACCCGTGACCGGGTGGCCTACGACGCCGAGTGGCAGAACAACCGTTTCACGCTGGTGGACACCGGCGGCTGGGAGACCAGCGTCAGCGGGCTGGCCGCGATGGTCGCCCGCCAGGCCGAGTACGCCGCGCAGACCGCCGACGTCATCCTGTTCGTGGTCGACGCGACCGTGGGCATCACCGACGCGGACGCCGCCGTCACCCGGGTGCTGCGCGCCACCAAGAAGCCCGTGGTGCTGGCCGCCAACAAGGTGGACGGCGGGCAGCAGGAGGCCGACGCCCTCGACCTGTGGAACCTGGGGGTGGGACAGCCGTTCCCGATCAGCGCCCTGCACGGTCGCGGCACGGGCGACATGCTGGACGCCGTGGTGGAGGCCTTCCCCGAGACCCCGGCGGGCGAGGCGGAGGACGAGGAGGACGGCCCGCCCCGCATCGCTCTGCTGGGCCGCCCGAACGTGGGCAAGTCCAGCCTGCTCAACCGGCTCGCCGGTGAGGACCGCGTGGTCGTGGACTCGGTCGCCGGTACCACCCGCGACGCCGTCGACGAGCTGATCGAGCTGGGCGGCCAGACCTGGAAGTTCATCGACACCGCGGGTATCCGCCGCCGGTTCCGCGCCCTCCAGGGCGCCGACTACTACGCCACGATGCGCACCGGCACCGCCCTGGAGCGGGCCGAGGTGGCCGTGGTGCTGATGGACGTCAGCGAGCCGCTGGCCGAGCAGGACATCCGGGTCGTGGAGCAGGTCGTGGAGGCCGGCCGCGGCCTGGTCCTGGCGTTCAACAAGTGGGACATCCTCGACGAGGAGCGCCGCACCTACCTGGAGAAGGAGATCGACCGCCAGCTGGCGCGGGTCTCCTGGGCGCCCCGGGTGAACATCTCCGCGATGACCGGCCGCCACATGGAGCGGCTCGTCCCCGCGATCGAGACCAGCCTCGCCGGGTGGAACCAGCGCATCTCCACCGGTCAGCTCAACAACTGGCTCAAGGAGCTGGTGGCGGCCACCCCGCCGCCGGTGCGCGGCGGCAAGCAGCCCAAGATCCTGTTCGCGACCCAGGCCGGTGCGCGTCCGCCGCACTTCGTCCTGTTCACGACCGGTTTCCTCGAGGACAACTACCGCCGGTTCATCGAGCGTCGTCTCCGCGAGGACTTCGGTTTCGAGGGCACTCCGGTGCACATCAGCATGCGCATCCGGGAGAAGAAGAACGGGACTCCGGGGCGCGCGTCCAAGGGCAGTGTGCGTCCGGACCGCAAGCAGCGCGGCGGTGCCCGCCGCTGACGGCCGACCCGACCCGAACGGGTCCGGGGTTCGCAGGGGGTGTCCCAGCCGGGGCGCCCCCTGCGTCGTGCCCGCCTACCGGGCGTGCTCGGTGGCCGGGGCGCCGCTCCGGGGCGCGGACCCCGGACTCGGCGGTCCGACCAGTCGGCGCAGCAGTCGTTCGGCTGGCCCCCGGTATCCGCGCCGACGCATGAGGTCGGCGGCGACCAGGGAGACCATCCAGGTCAGGGCGGCCACGCCGAGGGCGGCTGTCAGGCCATCTCTCGCGAGACGATGAGGGATGCTGCCCCCTACTGTGCTCCGCTACGCAAGCTCCGCGGTGTCGCACAGCGGGGGCCCGCCCGGGTTTGGCTGTCCGAGCTTCATCGGCGTGGTGAGAGGCAGCCTGGCTCCGTGAGAAATCCGCGCCGCCAGGCGTCCCTTGAGGGTGGTGGAGGGCGACGGGCGGGCGCAATGATCCACACAACAGGCCCTTGACGCGGGTGAGGGGGCGCCCCCAGGGAACGCCCCCTCACCCGTGCCCGACCCTCCGGTTCAGTTCTCCGTCGGCAGACGCCGGACGTTGCCGTTCCACTCGCCAGGGAGGGACTCGCCGCTCTCGCGCGGTGAGGGCGGGCCGCCGGAGGCGCCCGGCCTCCGCTCCGGGACCGGGATGGCCGGAGCGCCCGGCAGCGGCTGGCCCGCGCTCTCCCTCATCCGCCACACCACGACCAGTCCGACGGCACTGGCCGCCATCACCAGCCACGCCGGCGAGTACAGGTTCCCGGTGGCCTGTACCAGGGACTCCGAGACCAGCGGTGTGGTGCCGCCGAACAGCGCCACCGAGACGTTGAAGCTGATGGCCAGGGCTCCGTAGCGGACCTTGGTCGGGAAGAAGGCGGGGAGCGCCGCGGGGCCCGCCCCGGAGAAGTGCACCAGAGTGACGGCCAGCGCCAGCACGCCCAGCGAGGCCGCCCACAGACTGCCCTGTTGCAGCAGCCAGAACGCGGGCAGGGACAGCACGATCCCGAGCACGCAGCCCGACATCAGGACCGGTCGGCGGCCCACGTGGTCGCTCGCGAACCCGAACAGCGTCACCGTGAGCAGCATGAACACCATGGCACCCAGCGTCACCACCAGGGCCAGGGTCGAACTGTAGCCCAGCACCGCCTCAAGGTAGGTGGGCATGTAGGCGGTGACCATGTAGTTGTTGACGTTGAACACCATGACCAGACCGATGCACAGGACGATGGCCCGCCACTGGCCCACGATGGTCTCCCTGAACTGGCCCTTGCGGCGCTCGCCCTCCTCGTCCTTGGCGAAGCCGTCGGTGTTCTCGTTGAAGACCGGGGTCTCCTCCAGCTTCACCCGCAGGTAGAGACCGATGGCACCCAGCGGCAGGGCCAGTAGGAACGGGATGCGCCAGCCCCAGTCGTGCATGGTGTCGGCACCCAGGAGCAGGGTCATCACGGTGACGATGCCCGCGCCGCCCACGTAGCCGCTCACCGTTCCGAACTCCAGCCACGAGGCGAGGAACCCCCGGCGCCGGTCCGGTGCGTACTCGGCGATGAAAGTGGTGGCGCCGCCGTACTCACCGCCGGTCGAGAAACCCTGGAGCATGCGGGCGACCAGCAGCAGGATCGGCGCGGCGATACCGATCGACGCCGCGGACGGGATGAGGCCGATGGCGAAGGTACTGACCGCCATCAGCAGCATGGTCGCGGCCAGCACGCGCTTGCGGCCGATCCGGTCGCCGAGGGGGCCGAAGAACATGCCGCCGAGGGGGCGCACGAGAAAGGCCGCGGCGAAGGTCGTGAAAGTGGCGATGAGCTGCACACCCGAGGACTGCGACGGATAGAAGACCAGCCCGATCGTCACGGCGAGGTAGCTGTAGACACCGAAGTCGTACCACTCGGTCGCGTTACCGATCGCCGCCGCGACCACGGCCTTGCGCGTGGTCCGGTGCTGGGTGGTCAGGGTTGGCTGACCCTGCTGTTCGCTCACGTCTCCCCCTCGGTGAAATCACCAGAAGTACCCAGATAACCACTTGGGGTAGCCAAAGCGTGGGAGGCGTACGTGTCGCCCGACGGTAGCGTGGCAGCATGCGCAAAGTGCTGGTCAGTGCCTGTCTCATGGGACGCCGGGTCCGTTTCGACGGACGGGCCAAACCGGTGGATGACGCCACGATCGAGCGCTGGCGCGCGGAGGGGCGGTTGGTGGTGCACTGCCCCGAGGTCGCCGGGGGACTGCCCGTGCCCCGGCCGCCCGCCGAGATCGAGCCCGGCGCCGACGCGGCCGCGGTTCTCGCCGGTCGGGCCACGATCCGTACCCCCGAGGGAACGGACGTCACCGAGCACTTCGTCTCCGGAGCGCGGGCGGCACTGGCCACCGCGCGGGCCCAGGGCGTGGCGGTGGCCCTGCTCAAGGAGTCCAGCCCCTCGTGCGGACTGCGCGAGGTCTACGACGGGACCTTCACGGGGCGCCGGGTGCCCGGCGGGGGAGTGACCGCGCACCTGCTCCGCGAGAACGGCATAGCGGTGTTCAACGAACACGAGGTGGCCGAGGCCGCCGAGGCCCTGCGTGCCCTGGACACCGGTTGAGGGGCGGCGGGCGCCGTCGACGTCGCGCCGCCCCCCGGCCCAGGCGGGTCAGCCCTTGACCACCTCGTAACGCAGGCAGGCGAAGGCGCCCGCGAGCCTCACCTCCAGCGGCCTGAGCTGGACTCGACCGTCCAGCAGCGGAGCCCCGCTGCCCAGACTGACCGGCGCGACGGACACCGACACCTCGTCCAGCAGCCCCAGCCGAGCCAGACGTGCGGCGATCCGCCCTCCACCGACCACCCAGATGTCGCGGCCGTCGGCGGCCCGCACCATCTCCGCGTGCAGGTAGCGCAGCTCCTCGTCGGTGTCGGCACTGGCGAAGCGGAGGTCGCCCTCGATCCGGGGTAGCTCCCGGTGGGTGAGTACCCAGGTGGGCGCCTCGTAGGGCCAGGGCCCGCGCCCCTCGTGTTCCAGAATCCACTCGTAGGTGGTCGCCCCCAGGACGATGGCCCCGGCGTTCGCGATGAACTCGGCGGTCGAGTCGATCGCCTCACCCTCCTGCGCGCCCTCGACGGCGAACAGCCAGTCTAGGGAGTTGTCCTGGTCGGCGATGAACCCGTCCAGACTGGTGGCGGTCTCGTAGACGGTCCTGCTCATGTCGCGTCCCCCTGTTTCCTCGGTGTGTAGCGTTTCGGCAACCACTCCAGTGGGTCGCCCTGGTCGACCTCCACCCCCGCCGCGCGCAGCATGCGCCGCGCGTTCAGCCTGCGGTGCGCGGAGTAGGTGAGCACGTGCGCCACCACCCCGCCGAGCAGGAAGCTCTCCGGAGGGTCGCACAGGGCGTCGATCAGCCGGTCGCCCCACGCGTCCCGCCGACCGATGTCGGTGACGGTGGCGATCCACCGCGCCCCCGCCTCCTCGTGCCTGACTCGCAACGACTCCGGGTCGTCGGCTCCCCGGGCGGGTGTGTCCGCTCCCTCGATGGAGGCGAGCCACGTCTCCTTGCCCGCCACCAGGCGGTCCAGGGTGGCGGCGATCGACCCCTCCGGGCCGTCCCAGGACAGAACGGTCAGCTCCGGCTCCCGGACTCTGCGGTACTCCTCCTCCGGCAGCTCGGCGGCGATCCGGATGAGCAGTGCGGTGTCGTCCACGTCGTGGTGGACCTGGAGTACGGTCATGTCCATGCTGGGTCGTCCCCTCGGGTCCTCCTCCACCCACAGGTGGATCGGCGGGTGGAAGTGGACGCCGTTGGGTGCGGGCAGCCAGCGCCCGCTGCCCGACGTGGTGGCGCTCGGCGGATGCCCGAAGGCTCGGGCGAAGGCCCGGGTGAACCCCTCCACGGACGCGTACCCCGCCTCGAACGCCGCGTCGGTGACGCTGCGTCCCTGCCCGATCCGCCAGGCGGCCCGCTCCAACAGCACCCGGCGGCGCAGGGCCACCGGCGACTCACCAGTGCCCGCGCTCAACTGGCGGCTGAAGTGGAAGGGGGAGGCGTGGGCCCGCCCCGCCATGGCGCTCAGCCGCGAGTTGTCCTCGTCCAGGACCGCGTCGAGCAGTTCCCGCAGGCGGTCCCGCCCGGTGGGGGGAGCTGTGGTGGGTTCGGTCATGCCACCAGTATGTTCCGGGGGGCCCCGCCGCCGCTTGACCGTTCTTGCGCAGTGTCGGCGCGACGGGGAGGGCGCATCGTGGTGCGAACCGCCCGGAGGATGCGATAGAGTCGTTCCCGTTGGCGGGGCGGAGACGCCGCCGCCCAGCGGCCGGGACGTAGCGCAGTTTGGCAGCGCACTTGACTGGGGGTCAAGGGGTCGTGGGTTCAAATCCCGCCGTCCCGACAGACGAAGGGCGTTCACCCAGGTGAACGCCCTTCTTGCGTGCCTGCCGACTAGACGTGGAACGGCACGCTGGTGACCACGATCTTGGGCCGCTCCCGCAGCGCATGCCGGAGCCGGAAGGCCATCCTGTCGTGCAGCAGCCGGTGCCGTCGGTGCGCGGGCACCAGCTCCGGGAGGATCACCGTGATCGTCAGGTCCGGGCGCTGTTCGTGCAGCGCGCCGACGTAGTCCACCAGCGGGGCGATGATCGTCCGGTAGGGACACACGACCACCTCCAGGGGGAGGTGGTTCCCCCAGTGCCGCCAGTACCGGGTCATCCGCTCGGCCTCCTCGTCCGTGGGGCTGAGGTGGACCGCCAGCACCGGTTGCTGGAGCGAGGCCGCGTAGGCCAGGGCGCGGATGTTGGCCAGGTCCAGGGTCTCCACGGCGACCACCGAGAGGTGGTGGATCTCCTCCGGCGTCTCCTCCGCCTCCGCCTCCGTGCCGTCCCTGTCCGTCCCCCGCTCCGACCGTTCCGGGCCGGGCGGAACCCGGTCCGGAGGACAGAGCGGTGCGGGCGGGGTGTTCCCGGGCAGGGAGGCGGTGTGCGGATGCAGGCGCAGTGCCCGCCCGACCCTGTC
Source organism: Nocardiopsis sp. NPDC007018 (assembly GCF_040635075.1). Lineage (NCBI taxonomy): Bacteria > Bacillati > Actinomycetota > Actinomycetes > Streptosporangiales > Nocardiopsidaceae > Nocardiopsis > Nocardiopsis sp. NPDC007018. The sequence goes on along the minus strand of NZ_JBEYHA010000008.1, from coordinate 142,186 downwards.
GTAGTGGACGCGGATGCGCAGTGCCAGGACGACGAACACCACCACGGCCAGCAGCGCCACCCAGGCACCGGCGGTGAACTTGGCGATCGCGGCCGTCACGAACACCACGGCGCACATGGCCGCCCCCGCCGCGTTGAAGGCGAGGCTCTTGCGCCAGTGCCGGGTGCGTGCGCGCCACCAGTGCACCACCATCCCGCTCTGGGAGAGGGTGAAGGCCAGGAAGACCCCGACGGCGTAGAGGGGGATCAGGGCGTTGGTCTGGCCACCGAAGGCGACGAAGATCAACGCCGCGGAGACGGTCAGCAGGAGGATGCCGTTGCTGTACGCGAGGCGGTCGCCCATGCGCATGAACGGGCGCGGCGCATGGTGGTCGCGCGCCAGGAGCGAGAGCACCCGGGGGAAGTCGTTGTAGGCGGTGTTCGCCGCCAGCAGGAGGATGCCCGCCGTGCTCGCCTGGAGGAGCGTGTACATGACGCCCGGGCCGAAGGTGTGCTGACCCAGCTGGGAGAGGACCGTCTCGTGCGGTTTCGGCAGAGTACCGGTGAGCAGTACGAGGGCCATGATCCCACCGAAGAGCGCCAGCAGCATGGAGACCATCCAGGTGAGGGACGTGCGGGCGTTGCGCCATTCGACGGGCTTGAAGGCGGGCACGGCGTTGCTGATCGCCTCGATGCCCGTCATCGCGGTCGCCCCCGAGGAGAAGGCGCGCATGATCAGGAACAGGGTGACCCCCGTGGTGGCGTTGACCTGCGGAGGAGTGGGGGCCGGAAACCCCTGGCGCGCGGACTCGACGAGGCCGACGACGATCATCGAGCCCACACAGACGACGAACAGGTAGGTGGGCGCGGCGAAGATGAGGCCCGCCTGACGAATGCCCCGGAGGTTTCCGGCCAGCAGAAGGGCGATGGCGCCCAGACCGAGGGGGACGGCCGACCCGCTCAGCGAGGGGACGGCCGAGGTGATCGCGGCCACCCCCGCCGCGATCGACACGGCCACGGTGAGCACGTAGTCGACCATCAGACCGCCCGCGGCCACCAGCCCCGGCACCCGGCCGAGGTTGTCGCTGGTCACGATGTAGGAGCCGCCCCCGTTGGGGTAGGCTCGGATGGTCTGGCGGTACGACAGTCCCACGGCCAGCATCAACAGCATGACGGCGAGGGCGATGGGCAGCGACAGGGCCAGCCCCGCCACACCGGCGATGACGAGGATGGTGATCATCGCCTCGGGCCCGTACGCCACCGACGACAACGCGTCGGAGGAGAGCACAGGCAGGGCGACCAGCTTGCGCATGCGTTCGCGGACCAGGGCCGTGCTCTTCAGGGCCGGGCCGAGGAGTACCCGCCGGACCCGGGAGCCGAGCGGGCTCGTGGAGGAGGAACTCAGGGCCCTGACCCTCGACACCTCGGACGCCCGCTTCTCGTCGCCGAGTTCGCTCACGGTGACGAAGCGCTCGTAGCGCGGCGGGTGGATCTGGTGCCGCGCGGGGTAGCTGCCGACGTTGGGGTCGACCGGGAGGGCGTCGCGCCACTCACGGGGTGGGCGGGTGACGCGGGACCACTGGTCGCCGACCTGGTGGAGCGTTTCCAGCTGGTCGGGTGTGAGGTCGGGAAGCGGGTCGCTCGGATCGGGGGGACGCGCGGCGCTCTCCTGGGTCATGGGCCCAGTGTCGTCCACCGGTGATTCCCGGATCGGCATTTTCGCCGTGTGTCGCACCCGTCCCCACCTGTGTGGACGTCGGGGCTACGGAATCCGGTCGACGGTGTGGAAGGCGGGTGCGACAGGCGGAAAACCGGTGGGGTCGGCGCGGAGGTGTGGCTATCGTTCCCGGTGTCCCATGCTTCCCACCGGAGACCTCCATGAACAGTGCCGTGACCCTTGTCCGTTCCGCCGCCCTCTCCGACGCCGCGGAGTACGCGTACGCGGCCACCGTCCCGCCGGGCGTACGCCTGGTCTTCCCCGCCGGTTCGTGCCCGCTCGCCCCGGACGGGACCACCGCGGCGGTCGGAGACTACGCGGGCCAGGCGGCCGTGTGCGTCGACAACCTGCGGACCGCCCTGGCCGAGGCGGGGGCCGCGCTCACCGACGTGGTCAGCACCCGGGTGCTGGTGGCCTCCTCCTCCCAGGACGACCTGGTCGCCGCCTGGGAGGTGGTCAGGGACGCCTTCGGTGAGCACGACGTCCCGAGCACCCTGCTGGGCGTGACCGTCCTCGGCTACGACCACCAGCTCGTGGAGATCGAGGCCGTGGCCGCCGTCCGGGAGTGACGGCGGCCCTCAGGCCGGTTCGCGGGCCTCGTCCGGAACCCGGCGCAGGACGTCGCCGGGCTGGCAGTCCAGGACCCGGCAGATCGCGTCCAGGGTGGTGAACCGTACCGCCTTGGCGCGGCCGTTCTTCAGCACGGCGACGTTGGCGGGGGTGATCCCGACGGCCTCGGCGAACTCCCCGACCGACATCCCGCGCCGGGCGAGCTGGACGTCGAGGTCGACGACGATCGCCATCAGACGACCCCGGCCAGCTCGGTCCGCAGGCGTGTGGCCCTGCCCAGCAGTCCGCGCATGAGGACGACCAGCGCGGCGAAGGCCGCTCCCGCGACACTGGTCAGGGCGGCGGCGCCGAGGGCGGACACCGCCTCCATGGCGCCGTTGGCGAAGGGCATGTCGGTCACGGCCAGGTGGACGGCGACCCCGGCGGCGAGCAGCGTCCCCACGAGGCTCGCGCCGATGACGAGGTCGACCCAGGGCAGGGCCCGAGCGTCGAAGAGCGTGTCGTGTTCCACCATGCCGAGGAGCTTCCAGGTGGCGGCCAGGGCGACCTGGACACAGGCGACGCCGAGGATGCCCAGGACCGTGTAGGGGACCACGATCGGTGCGTACGGCGGGAAGGACGCGGCCTCCTCGGCGATCGCGCCCGGAATGACCACGATCTGTCCGAAGAGGCCGAGGGTGATCGCCCCGACGACGAGGGTGCGCAGCAGAAGGGTGATGTAACGGTGCATCTGTCGATTATCGATAGATGTCTATCGAAAGTCAATAGGAGATGCGTCGTGTGCGCCCGGTACGACGACCGACACCGGCCAAGGGAACCGTGGCAGGCATGAACCGCGGCGCCCCGTTGTTCCCCACTGGTGGCGGACAACGGGAGGAGCGGTCGTGGAGCGTGTTCGGGACGTACTGCCCGAGACGGCGGACGCGGTGGTCATCGGTGCCGGACAGGCCGGGCTCTCGGTCGCCTGGCACCTGCGGCGCCTCGGACTCGAACCCGGCACGGAGTTCGTGGTCATGGACCGGGGGCCCGACACCGGCGGAGCGTGGCAGTTCCGCTGGGAGTCGCTCCGACTCGACGACGCCCACAAGGTCGACGACCTGCCCGGCATGCGCGAGATGGGCCTGAGCTTCGCCACCGCCGACGCCTCCCGACCCGCACGGGACGTGGTGCGCGACTACTACGAACGCTACGAGCGCTGGTTCGGGCTGCACGTGGTGCGGCCCGTCCGGGTCGGCTCGGTGCGCGCACGAGGCCACCGACTCCTCGTCTCCACCGACAAGGGAGACGTCGCCGCACGCGTGGTGGTCAACGCCAGCGGTACCTGGGCGCGGCCCTTCCGGCCCCATTTCACCGGGGCCGCCGACTTCCGGGGCGCGCAGGTGTCCACACCCGAATACCGTGCCGCGCAGGACTTCGCCGGGATGCGCGTGCTCGTCGTGGGCGGCGGAACCTCCGCCGTCGGCTTCCTCCGCGAACTGGAGGGCGTCGCCGCGAGCACGGTGTGGGCCACCCGGCGGCCCGTCGAGTTCGTCAACGACCCCCAGGGCGGCGTACGCGCCGTACGGCAGGCCGACCAGGCGGCCCGCGCGGGGCGCCCGCTGCCCAGCATCATCAGCGGCACCGGGCTGCCCGCCACACCGGACAACCTCGCCGCGCGCGACCGGGGCCTCCTCGTGGCCCGGCCGATGTTCACCGCGATCGAACCCGACGGGGTCCGCTGGGCCGACGGCTCCTTCACCCCCGTGGACGCGATCGTGTGGGCCACCGGGTTCCGGCCCGAGCTCACCCACCTCTCCCCGCTGCGGCTGCGCGAACCCGGCGGCGGCCCGCGGGTCGAGAACGGCCGCTCCGTCAGTGAACCGCGCCTGTTCCTGGCCGGGTACGGTCCGCAGGCGAGCACCATCGGCGCCAACCGGGCCGGACGCGCCATCGCCCGCCAGGTCATGGCCGAACTCGGAGCCGCACGGCCGACGCGGCGGCACTGACCGCCCTCACCGCGCGAAAACGGGTGATTCTCCCTGTGGACCACCGGCTCCGCCGCCTCCCCGACGGCTAGGGTCGGTGACGTACCCACTCGATCCACACCGTCGGAGGTAGCCGGTATGCGGGCCAACAAGCTTCCCACCGAGGAGATCAAGCGCGCCCCGGCGGCCTTCGCCGACCGGGTCACCGCGGACGGCCGGCACGGGCGCACCGCCGAACCCGGACGCTACCGGCTGGTCATCAACCGGGCCTGCCCGTGGGCGCACCGGGTGGTGATGACGCGCAGGCTCATGGGCCTGGAGGACGTCGTCTCGTTGGCCGTCACCGACCCCGTTCAGGAGATCATCGAGGGCGACCCGCACTGGGTGTTCACCGAGCGCACCGGCAGCCCCGGCGGCCGTGACCCGATTCTGGGCATCCACGCCCTACGAGAGGCCTACCTGGCCCGCGACCCCGCCTACGACGGCGGGGTGAGCGTGCCCGGTCTGGTCGACGTCACCAGCGGCCACCTGGTCTCCAACGACTTCGACCAGATCAGCGTGGACTTCGCCACCGCATGGGGCGGACTCACCCGCCAGGGCGCGCCCGACCTGTACCCGCGTGACCTGCGGGAGGAGATCGACACCGTCAGCGCCGAGGTCTACCGCGACCTCAACAACGGCGTGTACCGGTCCGGGTTCGCGCCCGACCAGCGCCGCTACGACCGGGCGGTGTCCGCAGTCTTCGACCGGCTGGACGCCCTGGAGGACCGCCTGACCCACCGCCGCTACCTGGTGGGCGACCACATCACCCTGGCCGACCTCCGGCTGTGGGCCACCCTGGTCCGGTTCGACGCGGTCTACCACGGCCACTTCAAGTGCAACCGGCGCACACTGGTCGCGTATCCGGCACTGTGGGCGTACGCGCGCGACCTCTTCCAGACGCCCGGGTTCGGAGACACCACCGAGTTCGAGCACATCAGAGTCCACTACTACCGGGTGCACACGGCCATCAACCCGACCGGAGTGGTGGCTGTCGGACCCGACCCCCACGCCTGGCTCACCCCGCACGGTCGCGAGGAGCTCGACGGACACCCCTTCGGTGAGGGCACGCCTCCCGGCCCGGTGCCCGCCGTCGAACGCGTCCCGCCACTGGAGGTCCAGGACCGCCCCGCAGGCGGCACCTGGGACGCCCCCGTGGTCTGAGCCGGATCTGAGTCGGGATGGAGTCGGGTCCTCACCGGGCGGAGCCCGGCTGTCTCCGGGCAGGCAGGTGATGTCCGGGTAGGGGACGCGAAGAAGTATGTCGGGGAGAAGCACGGGTGAAGACTGAATTCCGGGATCGCATAGGTGCGTGAGTTCGGGCACTTCGCCGCCGAACGAGAAAGGCGGGGCGATACCCCTTCTCTCCCCGCCGCGTGAGTGTGGCCGCTTGCGCTGCGCGCGTCGAGGTCGTCGCGTCGTGGACGTCCAGGAAGGGCGCTCCACCGTGACCCGCTTCGCTCCATCGGCCGGTGAGCGGTCACCGGGAAAAGGGGGAGGGACGGGAAGGGGCAACGGCCCCAAGGGGCCAACAGCCACCTCGACGTTTTCCCACACCTGCGCTCATCGTTCATTGCCTCCGGGTCGGTCATGCGCCCCGGCGTTTCCCCTGGCCGTTGTACGTCGGGCCGGTGTGCGTCGCGGCCGGAGTACGTCGGGCCGGGTGTCGCGGCCGATCAGGCGCCCAGAGAAGCAACAACAGAGATCGCCTACGGGTGGGTGGCCCCGGTTATCCACAGGTAGGCAAGGCTCGCTGGCGACCTGGGCGGACGTCGTTCTAAGGTCGATATTGGGGAGCCTAAAATCCCTCCCATGTCGTGCTGTCCGAAATCCGAACGGACACCCCCGAGAGAGTGCCCCCTAGCATGACATTGCGACGCTTTTCGAGTTATCCACAGAGTCGATAGTACATTTGTTTTGTCGAATGGCCAGGGTTTTATGGCCGACCGGATATGGAATGTGCTGGGGTGATTCGCTATTGTGGAGACATGGACCTATTCCCTGAAGTGCCCACTCCCTCGACCGGACACCGCCCGGCCGAGGAAGTGATGCGCGCTGCCCGGGAACAGGCCGCGCTCTTCTTCGACCGGGAATGGGCGCCCGGGTCCGAGGGTGAGGTCCTGGACCAAGCCACCCGCGTGTGGGAGGAACTCGACCTGATCAAACTCCACCTGGTGGCCGCCGTGGCCCGCGTCGAGGCCAGCGGACAACTTCTCGACCAGGGCGGTCAGCGGGACCTGGCCACGTGGATGCGCCATTCCTTCGGCGTCAGCGCTACCCAGGCCAACGAGATGGCCGGGGTGGGACGCGCCACCGCCCGGCACACCTTCGCCGACACCACCCGCGCCCTGCGATCCGGGTCGCTCTCGTTCGGGGAAGCGGCCGCGGTGGTCAGGAGTGTGGAGCGGGCGGTGGACCGGCTCAAGCTCAACACCACCGACCACCCTGACCCCGACCTGTTCCGAAAGAACATGGAACACGGACTGCTCGCCTTCAAAGCCGAACACCCCACCACCTCCGTAGTCGGTCTGGGCCGGGCCGCCCTCCAACTGGGGGCCCGGCTCGACCCTCACCGGGCCGAACGCGACCACGCAACCGCACACGCTCAGCGTGGAGCCCGCCTGTCACGCACGGACGCAGGGAGCTTCCTCTTCCAAGCCTGGGGTTCGGCCGCGGACGCGTTGCGTGTGGAAGCGGTGCTGGAGGGGTTCGCCAACCCCCACGACCCTGAGGGCGGTCTGTCTCGGGAGCAGCGGACCTTCGACGCGTTCCTCAACGCGGCTTCCTTCGCCCAGACCCACCACGGGTGCGAGAGGGCGCCCTCTCCGGTGGCGATGATCAGCGTCCTGATCCCCGCGACCACCCTGGCCGGTGCCCCGGGCGACGACCCCGCCACCACGGAGAACGGTCGGGTCGTTCCCACCAGCGCGGTACGTGAGCTGCTGGGGGAGAGCCTGGTGCGGCACCTGATGGTGCAGCACCGCACCGGCGCTGTGCTGGACGTGGGGCACGAGTACCGGACCGCGACCCCGGCCATCAAGACGGCGGCGTTCGCCGGGCACACCACGTGCGCCTGGCGGCACGGGTGCGACGTGCCGTTGAAGTGGACCCAGGCCGACCACATCATCGAGTGGTGGCAGGGCGGCCGCACCAGCGCCGAGAACATCCAGCCCCTGTGCTCGACCCACAACCGGCTCAAGCACCGGTGGGGACTGCGCAAGGACCGCACGATGTGGGCGGGCAGGAACAGGGGCCACCCACCGACACCACCGGGCTCAGCGCCCGACCCACCTCCCGGGCCAGCGCCGCCACCAGCACGTTCCACCACACCGGAGTCACCGGAGCCGCCGGAGCCACCAGATCCGCCGGGACGGTCAGGGCTCGTGCCCCGTCCACGCCCACCCAGCGAATAGTCCACCGCCAACCCAACCCGATGAGACAGGCTCAGCTCCTACCCCGGCACGCCCACCACCAGGAGGGAGACACCACCATGCGCAGCCTCCGCGGTGGCGCTTGCCGTACTCGTTGCTGGTGCTGCTGTTCGGCGTGGCGGTGGCGGGGGCTCCCCGCGCGGTGCGGGGAGCCCCGTCCGTCCTAGCGTCCCGGGTGGCGGGCGGCGACCAGCAGCTCGACGTTGCGGTCGAGCGGTTCGCCGTAGTTGGCCGGGTCGGCGTACAGGTCGTTCACGGACAGCTCCCGGTACAGCGAGGCCAGTCCGTCCACGGAGAAGTCGCCGTGGTCGACCTGGTAGGGGCTGTCGGCCTCCAGCAGGGTGGTGAACAGCGACATCGTTCCGTCGGCGTTGTCGACGATCTCGATGCTGCGGGCCATCTGCGGGTGGTCGATGTGCGAGGCCGTGTTGATCTCCCAGAAACCGCGCTCGGGGGTGCTGGAGGTGTGTGCCCGCACCTTGTTGTAGTGGGTGTGCCCGTTCACCCACGCCAGCACGTTGGGGTAGCGCTTGAGCATGCGGACCAGGATGTCGCCGATGTAGCGGATCTCGGCGGGTCGGCGCCGGTCCGGCAGCGGGTTGGTCATGGTGTCGCTGGTGTGGTGGCTGAACAGCACGAACAGCTCGTCTCCCACCTGCTGGGTGCGGCGCCGCCCGAGCAGGTCGTAGTAGACCGAGCTGGAGGCGTGCAGGGTGCGTTCCAGCCAGTCGTACTGGGTCTTGCCGATGGAACCGTTGGCCAGACCGGCGAGGGTGGTCGTGTCCATGCTGATTCCGGTGATGCCATCGGCGATCCGGAATCGGTAGAAGCAGTTCACTCCGTCCGCGTTGTCGTCAGTGAACCCGTGGCCGACCGGGCCCGGGCCGGTGTTGGCCTCCGCCAGGTGGGCGGCGACGAAGCCCGCGGTGTCGAAGGGGGCGCGTCGTTCGTCGGGGGTCACCCGGGAGGTCAGCGCGGCGGTGGTCACGGCATCGGGGTCGGCCTGTTCGACCTCGTCGGGGACGTCACCGAGCTGGTCCTCGTCGGTCATGGCCTCGGCCATCTCGGCGGTGACCCGTTCGTCGGCGAACATGAGTTTGCGGTCGCCCACGTAGACGTCGCCGAGGGTGCCGGCGGGCAGGGTGCCCGCGGGGGTGTTGTCGTGGTTGCCAACAGTGCAGTACCAGGGGACGTCCAGCCCGGGGCTGGTGAACTCGGCGGTGGCGGCGGACAGCAGCCCGGGCAGGTGGGGGAGGCCGCCACGCGCCTTGTACCGGTCGGAGCGTTCGCTCTCGGGTTGCCAGTACAGCTCGGAGCCGCAGTTCTGCACGCCCTCGAACCGGTTCGGGTCGCCGGTGTTGGGGGTGAGTGCGCCGCCGTTGAGGATCGACATGAGCCATTCGAGCTCGATCTGCTCGTGGTTGTCGGTGTTGTCGCCCGTGGTCATCATGAAGTCGAAGGGGCGGCCGGTCACGGGCCCGTTCCTGAGCGAGTTCACGCGGGAGACCAGCGCGGACGCCCCGACCATGGCGAGAGCCTCCTGGGGCCGGTGCGCACTGGAACCGAGGATCGGGTGGGTGTACTCGAAGCGCACGGGGCTCTGCACGTCGAGGATGTGCAGGTCGGTGAACTGCACGAAGGCACTCAGCGGCACGCGTCGGTCGTCCCGACCGGACTGTGCGGGGACGAGGTCCTCGCGTACGCGCAGGGGCCAGCCGGGTCCGGCGGTGAGGAGTCGGTAGCCGTCGCCGACGGGGGAGGCGACCTCGGCGAAGGTCGTGCCCTCGGGGTTGACCACCCGTTCGAGGGTCTCCCGTACGAGCCGGTCGTGGGTGGATGCCGAGACGGGGAGGGCGGGCAGGCCGAGGGCGAAGCCGAGTCCCGCTGAGGCGGTGAGGAATCCGCGCCGGTTGAGGGAGGACATGGGTGGCGGCGTCCTTTCGGCCCGGGGAGGGCCTGTGGGGAGAGCGGGGCGCCGTCATTTAAGGCCGAAGTCAGGGCGGGTGGCAACGGGGTTCGCGCGCTGGGGCCGCAGCCGTGCCGGTGCGGCTCGCGGGCGGGTGGGTACGATCACCGGTTGGGCTCCTTCCAGGTGCTGGGGCTCCGGCGGGGTGTCACCGAGGGTGATCATCCGGCGTCCTTTCGCGCGTCGCCGGGGTGTGGCGGGTTGTTCTTCTCGGCCGTGGCGAGCCGTCACAAAGGTGAGTACTTCTCATGTTTGGCCGGATGCGGCCAATTCTTCCCAGGTCCCGGCGGTCGACGGGCGAACCGGTCCGCTCTCGCTGGCACACTTTGCTGGCGCCCGGGGCCGGGGCGAGGGGTCCTGGCCGGGACACGAGCGAACGGGGGAATCCATGGACAGGACCACGAGACCCGAACCGGGCCGGGAGGTGCGGTCGTGAGTTGGTCGGACCCTTCGCACGGGAACCCGTACCCGGTCCCCCAACATCAGGGGCGCCCGCAGCCCCCGCACCAGCACCCCCAACACCCGAACCACCAGTGGCGGGTTCCGGTGGAGGGCCTCCCCCAGGGGTGGACGCGCTCTCCCGGCTGGGCGCTGCCGGGCGAGCCGTGGACCCTCACCGCGCGCCCCGAGGGAGACGCGGGCACCTACCTGCGCTACCTGCTGGCGTTCAGCCCACTCCTGGGCGTGTTCTTCCTCGTCATCCTGGTCCTGGCGTCCATCTTCTTCGAGACGGCCAACCCCGGGACGGGGGTGGCCGGTGGAGTCGTCGTCGGCGCCCTGGCCACGCTGTGCCTCACCGCCATCCCGATCCGCAACACCCGGCGTATGCTCATGGGCACCGTCGTGGTGATCTCCCCGGTCGGGGTGGAGCTTCGCGACCACATGGGGTTCGAGGTACGTCTGCGCTGGCGGGACGCCACGCAGATCGGCAGGACCATCGACCGTGTGGCGGCCGGTCCGGGCGTCGGGGTCGGCGGGCGGCAGGTCCAGGTCAAGGACCTGGAGTCCCGTGGTCTGGTCGGCTGGGGGGAGAGGGTCATCCCCGAGAGGGCGGCGCGCATGAGGTCCGTGCTGTCCGCGCAGCCCCGCCACCCCCAGACCGGCGCCGAGCTGGTCGCGGTCTCCTTCCAGGCCGCGGGCGGCAGCGGGTGGGACAACCCGCTGGTGGACCAGGCCCGCCGCCACCGCCCCGACCTGTTCGGCTGACGCGACACCGACCCGTGTCCCGCCCCTGCTACCTTCTCGTCACGTTGTGGGGCTTTTGGTACACGTGATCACGGGTGGGACGGTGCGGGTTGGCGGGCGAGCGGCGCATGGAGGGCGTTCCGGCGTGGGTCGGGGCGGGAACGATCGCCGGGGCGCTCGTCCTGGCCGTCGTGGCACTGGTCCTGCACCCCTCGGAGCTGGAGGAGGGGTTGTTCGCGGCCACCGGGTGGGGCTGGTTCTGGTCCTGCCTGATCGGGGCGTTCGTCCTGCTGGCCGGGGTCCGCTGGCGCCGCGCCCGGTATGACGGGGATCAGGCCGCTGAGGGCGGCTGGGACTACGTGGTGCTCGTGGGCGGCACCGCGCTCGTGGTGTCGCTCATCGCGACCAACGGTGTGTTCCTGGGCGCAGGAGCACCGGACCGGAACACCCTCACGCCCAGCGAGTTCCGTGCCGGAACGGTGGTCTGCGCCGTCGCACTCGGCCTGGTGCTCCTGCTCACCGCCGTGCGACGCCCCGAGCCCCACCGGCGTTCGCGCACCCTGACCGGGTTCGGTGCGGGCGCGTTCGCCGTGGTGCTGGTCGGGACGTTGGGCCCACTGGTCGTCGGCACCGGTGACGGCACCCGGGCACGCCACGTCGTCGCCGGGGACCCGCCCTCGGCGGTCCCCCTCCCGGACCGGGTGCGGGAGGCCGGTTGGGTGTGGCGGCCGGAGCGGGGCGCCGACGTCGACCGGGTCGAGCCCGGTGTCCACGGCCCCCTCGTCGTGCTCCAGGACGGCGTGGTGGCCCTGGACGGCACCGACGGCACACCGGTGTGGTCGTACCGTCGACCCGAGGTGCACGCCGCCGACGAGGAGGTCTCCGTGCTGGTGGGCCGGGACGGCGCCTACCTCACGTACACACCGGTGACGGACGACGACACCGAACCCGTCCCCGTCACGGAGGTGTTCGACCTGGCCACGGGAGAGCGCCTGGCCGAGTACACCCTGCCGGTGAACGGTGGGCGACTGCTCGGGTGGTCGGATGGGGTGCGCGTCCACACGGACTGGCGGTCCCGCCCGGAGGACGACAGGGCGGCGGGGCTCAGCGCCTGGGACGCCGGGACGGGCGCGGAGCTCTGGCACCGGACGCTGGGGACGGACCAGGACCACGTCTGCGACGGCGGCCGGGGCCGGGTGCGGGGGGACACGGTCGTCCTCGCGGTCGTCTGCGTCGACGAGGACGTCGTCTACGAGGAGCGGACCGACGTCGGCCAGCTCGTCGATCGCGGCGAGGTCCCCACGGTGTTCCGGGTGGCCACCCTGGACCTGCGCACCGGCGAGGAGCTGTGGAGCCACGAACGGCGGGACTGGGAGGACGCCTTCGTACCCGGTGACCCGTGGGTGGCTCCGGGCACGCAGGACCGGGGTGACGCCCTGGTCGTGCAGCGCAGGTCGTCGAGCGTCCGTGGCCTGCTGCTGGACCCGGACACCGGTGAGGAGCTGCTGGATCTCTCGTCCGATCTGCTGGAGGGGGACGATGATCTCTCCCCTGACCTGTTGCTCACCGCCGACGGCGCGGGCGCCGACGTGCTCTTCACCCGGTCCGGCCAGGGGGCCGAGATCCAGCGTGTGGACACCTCGGGTGACCGCACCACGCTGGTGGGTGCGGGGGGTCTGTTCAGGGACCTCTTCGTCCAGGACCACACGGTGCTCTCGGACCAGGTGCTGTTCACCGAAGTCGAACAGGACACCGCGGGGCGCGAACCCGCCGCTGTCCTGGCGGTGTCACCGGGGGAGCGGTGGGGGGCGGGGTTGGACCAGCGGATCGTTCTGAGCGCGCCGGGGGACGTGCGCCAGCTGGCACGGGCCCCGGGGGCGGTGGCGGCCCTGGTGGGCCAGGAGGAGGGCGGGAGTCGAGTGGAGGGGTTGGTTCCGTGACGCGCCGGATCGACGTTGACGATCTGTGGACGCCGCTGGCCTGGGTGGGAACCGGTTCGGTGCTCGCCGCAGGCCCGCCGCTGGTGGCCCTGCTGGTGACGGGGGGTCCCGCCGGGTGGGGCGGGCCCGGCCCCCTCCACTGGGCCCTGGGCGGTGCGGTGGCACTGCTCGTCGTCGCCTGGGGCCGGGGCGGACGGGCCCAACGGCCGGTATGGGACGGTCCGGTGCCCGGCCCCGGAGAGGGGTCGGGGCCGGTGCGGGCCAGCGCCGCCCTGGTGGCGTTCCTGGCCCTGCCGACCCTCCTGCGTGAGGCGCTGTCCCCGAGCGAGGAGGAGGGCGGCGGGGCACGGTCGGCCCCGGACGTGCTGACCGACCCGGGTTGGGTCTCCCACCTGTGGCTCCTGGTCGCCGTGGCGCTGCTCGTCGGGGGCCTCGCCCTCGCGGTCTCGGGCCGCCCCGAACCGTTGCGGCCCGCCCCCGGGCGGGCCCGGGGCGCGGCCCTGGCGGCCGCGCTCGCCCCCGCGGTCGCACTGGCGGCGTTCGCGGTCCCCGTGGTCCTCGACCGCGACCGGCTCGAACACACCCTCGCCGCCCCCTCCGGGGAGCCGGGGGAGCCGGTGCGCGGGGACGAGGTGGCCTGGGTGTGGGAGCACCCGGAGGAGGGGTCGGCGGGAGGTGTCCGCGTGGCCGCCACGGGGACGGGGGCGCTGGTCCTCGACAACGGCGGGGTTTGGGCGCTGGACAGCGGGGACGGTACCGAACGCTGGCGGTTCCGGCCGGTGGGCGAGACCCTGTGGTCGGGAGTCTCCCCGGACACCGAACGCGTCGGGGTCCTCTACCGGGACGCGTCGGCCATGGACGGGCGGGAGCGTGCGCTGGCGATCCTGGAGAGTGACACCGGCAGGCTGGTCGGCCGGCACACCGTCCACGACCGTGTGGAGGGGGTCCTGTTCACCAACGCCACGTTCGTCGAGGTCGGGCCGGAGAGCGGGTTCGTCGTCCGGGACCACTCCACGGGCGCCATCTGGCAGCACGCCGACGTCCCGGACGGGTGCGCGGCGGCGGGTGCCCCCGTGGTCGCGGGCGCCCGGATACTGGTGCCCGACGCGTGCGAGGAGGAGAGCCGCCACCGGGGGCGGGACCCGGTACGGGTCCTGGCCGCGCACGGCGAGTGGTTCGAGCGCGGCGACCTCCCCGGCCCCGTGGAAGAGCTGGTGTCGGCCCCGGACGGTTGGGCCGTGCTGGCACGCTACGGCGGCGATGACCCCGGGGCGCTGGCGCTGCGCGGGCGGGACGGAGCGGTGATCGCCGAGGACCTCCCCGTGGACGGGGCTGCGCGTGTGGACCCCGTCGACGGGGAGCGGCTGCTGTTCACCGCGTACGACGACGGCGCCCGCCGGGTCGAGTACCGCCTGGAACGGCCGGTGGTCGTCCCTCCGGGCGGAGACGAGCCCACCACCGAGACCGAGGCCTCCCTGGAGTTCGCGTTCGAGGACGCGCTCACCGCTGACGAGGAGGAACGCTCCCTGGAGCTGGGCGCCGTCGCGACCGGGCCCGAACTGTTCGCCGCCGTTCCGGGCGTGCCGCGCGCCCCGGTCGGCGCGGCCGGGGAAGCGGCCGCCTACCTGCTGGCCGGCGCGTGGGGTTCCGAGGGGTCCGTGGTCAGGCTCGACACGGCGGTCGAGGGGCTGGAGGCGTACGGCTCCGCCTTCGGCGTGGCGCTGGCCCCGGACGCGGTCGTGGTGTCCGGTCTCGCGGTGGGGGACCGGGCGCACGTCGTCGGCGTGGGGCCCGGAGCCCGAGCCTGACCGGGTTCGAGCGCCCTCCCGAATACGGTAGGGTTTCACCTGTTGGCGAGGCGCGCGAGCGCCCGCCCGGCGGCCGGGACGTAGCGCAGTTTGGCAGCGCACTTGACTGGGGGTCAAGGGGTCGTGGGTTCAAATCCCGCCGTCCCGACAGAGAAGTAGCAGGTCGCGAAGGGGTCCACCAAGTGGTGGGCCTCTTTCTGCGTCTCAGGTGGGGTAAAAGTGGGGTAGAACCGGGGTCGTGTGGGGTGTTAGCCCACGTCGTGCAGGATCTCGTTCATCGCGGTTGCCGCGGATCGGCGTACCGGCCGCAGCTGGAGGCGGTAGACGCGTTCAGTGGTGTCGGTGCCGTTGTGGCCGACCAACAGGGAGATCTCCTCGATGCTCACCTCGTGGTCGGACAGCAGGGACACGAACGTGTGCCGTAGCTCGCGTGCGCTCCACTCTTTTTCGTTCAATCCCGCTTTCTCATGATCGTGCGCAGCTCCCGCAGGACGTTGTGGCGGTCCAGCAGGGTGCCGGTGCGTGTGCAGAACACCAGGTTGTTGTCCTGCCATAGCTCCGCCGCTGCCAGGCGCTCACGGGCCTGTGCTGCTCGGTGGGCCCCGATGGCCTTGACCGCCAGGGTGGGTAGTTCCAGCGACCGCCTCGACCTACGGGTCTTGGTGTCCCCGTCCTCGCGTACCGAGACCCACACATGGATCGTGGGGACCTCACCTTCGATGTCGATCTCATCCCAGCTCAGCGCCCGGATCTCCTCGGTGCGAGTGCCAGTGACGATGGAGAGCACCAGATAGGCGTACCACCGAGTGCCCTGCGCCGCCTGCAGCACCGCAACGGCCTGGTCCAGCGTCATCGACTTCGACGGGCGCCCGGGCCTGCTGCCTTTGAGTTTGCCCCGCTGATCGATCCGGGCCAGCTCGGCGACGTTGCGGGTCACCAACTCCTGCACCTGGGCGTAGCGGATGGCACGCTCCAGCAGACCGAGCACCAACCGCAACGTCCGCGAGGACAGGTGCTTCTTCCTGCCCCGCAGCCAGGCGAGCACGTCCGCCACCCGCAACTCCGCCAGCAGGTGCCGGCCGAGGTAGGGGGTGATGTGGGTGTTGGCGAGCACTGTGTAGTTGTCTCGTGTGCTGGTGACGGCGTCGTCCAGCTGGTCCCTCAGGAACTCCGCAACGCAGTCGGCGTCGGTGTAACGGGCGGGGGAGTTGACTCCCTGATCGGCCGCTTCGAGGGCCTTGGACAGCTTGACACGGCGACCGGCAGGTGCTGGCCGCGATCATCTTCGTGGCCACCAGCGGCTGGACCTGGGCTCAGCTCCCTCCGGTGTTCGGCCCCTCCGGGCCTACTGCGCACCGGCGCTTCACCGAGTGGGCCCGGGCCCGGGTGTGGGCCAAGCTCCACCGCCTGGTCCTGGACGAGCTCGGTTCCCAAGGTGAGCCGGACTGGTCGCGGTGCGCGATCGACTCGGTGAACATGCGGGCCCTCAAAGGGGGGACCTGGCAGGTCCGAATCCTGTCGACCGGGGCAAGAAGGGGTCGAAGATCCACCTGATCACCGACCGGTCCGGTCTGCCCCTGTCCATGGCGATCTCGGGGGCCAACACCCACGACAGCCAAGCGCTGCAACCCCTGGTGGAGGGGATCGCGCCGATCCGCTCCCGCCGCGGCCCCCGGCGGCGCAAACCAGGCAAGCTGCACGGCGACAAGGGCTACGACTACGCCCACCTGCGCCGCTGGCTGCGCGAGCGTGGGATCGTGCACCGTCTGGCCCGCTGGGTTGTGGAGTCCTCGCAGCGGCTGGGCAGGCACCGGTGGCAGGTGGAACGCACCATGGCCTGGCTGGCCGGATGCCGCCGCCTGCACCGCCGCTACGAGCGCAAGGCAGACCACTTCCTGGCCTTCGCCGGTATCACCTGCACGCTGATCTGCTACCGCCGACTCACCAAATGAGACGAACTCTAAAGGACCCGGCACGAAACAGTCGCGCGGTGGTTGGTCATCCGGTCCGCCAGATCGGTCAAGCACTGTCCGGTAACCCCGGGTAGCAGCACTCCCTCCAGCCGGTTCACGCGTTCGTGCCATGCGCGGGGGATCCGCCTCTCCCCGCCCACGGCTCCGCACAAGGCTCCCACCATCGCGGGAAGGCTGTCGGACTGGCGGGGGAACAGCGCTGCTGTCTGCAGACCGGTTGTGAGGTCGGCATCAACCATCCGCGTGATGGTGAACGCCAGAGGGAGGGTTTCGGGAGCCACTCCGCCGTGGCTGTATCCGGGGCGGCCGAAAGTGTCGATCAGAGCGGGCACGGTGTCGAACACGTCTCCCGTGGAGTCCCGTTCGACGACTGCGGTGCGCTCGAAGCCGCGGTGGAGCCAGCTGTCGCAGGGAACGGTCCGCTCGGCCTCTTCCAGAGCCGGCCGCAGGCACTCTCCGGCGGCCAGGGAGGAGACGGCGTGTGCCATCGCGCCCGCCGCCCATACACCGTCCCTGGCGTGGGTGATCCGCGCATAGTCCTCGGCTACCCTCCTGGCAGTTCCGGGGTCTCCTTCGTGGTGCAGACCGATGGACACGGCTGCGGGAACCGCGCCGTCGTCCCAGTACACGGGGTTGTCACTTCCGGTCACCGGTGGTGCGTAGCCCTTGAGGGTCGCGACGACGGCGCCCCGCTCGGCTACCCCGCACCAGACCCCGTCGGTGTCCACATAGTGTGCGCGCCAACCCCGGAACAGGGAGTCCAGGTCGTGTTCGGCGGTTCCCAGCAGAACGAGGGCGGCGGTGGCCGCGGTCTCGGTGTCGTCCGTCCCGCACATGGCCTTGTGCTCCGTGTTGCTCAGCCCGAAGGGCAACAGGGGGCGGGACACATGTTGCTGGTCCAGCTCGGCGTTCTTCTCCCACAGCACGTTGCGCCCCCAACCGGCGCGTGCGTGGCGGTGATACTCGGCGGGTAGGGCGAGTGCGTCCCCCATCGCCAGACCCAGCAGGGCGCCGCGGGCGGTTTCAACGCTCATCTCGTACTCCTTGCTTCGCATGGGCCGCGTTGTACAGATCGTCGGCGAGCTTCACCAGATCGGTGCCGCCGGTGACGGTGACGCAGACTCCGGAGACGTGTCTGACCCTGGTACGCCAGCGCTCCGGGAGGGCCGACTCCCCGTGCAGGGCTCCGGCCATGGCTCCGGCCATGGCCGCGATGGTGTCCGAGTCCCTGCCGATGTTGACCGCACTCAGCACGCTGGGGACGAAGGCGCCCCCGGCTGCGGCGAACAGGCCGAACGCCAGCGCCACCGCCTCGGGTGCGCTGTCGGGCCACGGGTAGTGGAAGAGCGGCACCTCCCGGTAGAGGTCTCGCTCCGCGTCCTCCAGGGTGGGGGCGGCCGACGCCACGGCCAGGGCCCGGCGGAGGAGCCGACCGGTCCAGGAGTCCTCGGCCACGGCGGCCAGCCCCGCGGCGACGACTTCGGTGTAATCGTCCGTGACCAGTGCCCGCGCCACGGCCGCGGCGATCGCCTGGGCTCCGTAGATGCCGTCGGCGGCATGGCTGACCTGGGCGTCCTCACGGGCCAGGCGCGCCGCTTCCGCGGGTTCACCCGCGCAGAAGACTCCGATGGGAGCCACCCGCATCGCCGCTCCGTCGCTCCACGACTCGTAGCTGTCGTTGCCGCTGACCGGTGGGCCGATACCGGCTCGGAGGTTGGCGATGGCGACCATCTCGCTGAAACCCGCCCCGTGGAAGCCGCCGTTCTGGGACACCACGGCCTTGTTCCACACCGCCGCCACGTCATGCGAGGTCAGCCTGTGCCCGAGCTCGAGCAGACCCTGGGCGCACAGCACCCCGTACTCGGTGTCGTCGGTGCCGGAAACGTCTTGTCCGAGAAAGTCCTCGACCCGTCCGTGCGCAGCACGGATGGCGTCCGGGGTCATGCCCTCGGTGGGTGCGCCCAAGGCGTCGCCGATCGCCAGCCCTAACAGTGCCCCTCGGCACCGATCACGCGTCACCATTCATGTCCTCTCGCATCGTTTTGCGCATGTTCGCACAGAGCCAGTGAGGCATCTTGCTCGGTAAAGCGGGATTTTCGTCAAGGTTCTCCTTGACACTGCCCTACACCTTAGACACTATGAACCCTATCTTTAGCAAGACGTTTTGCATACGGCTGGAATGAGGGCGATGCGTAAGGAGAACCGCGTCGGTATCGCCGATGTGGCGGCCAGGGCCGAAGTGAGCGTCACGACCGTCTCGCACGTGCTCAGCGGGAGACGGCCGGTGAGCGAGAAAACCAGGTCCAAGGTCCTGCGCGTCATCGACGAGCTCGGATACCGCCCCGACCCGTCCGCGCGCGGACTGCGGACCGGACGGAGCGAATCGGTCGCCCTGATCGTCACCGACGTCACCAACCCCTTCTACCCGCTGCTGGCAGCCGGCCTCCAGGAGGTCCTGCAACCCGCGGGCTTCCTGATCTCAGTCTGCGCGGCACAAGGAACCGCACACGATCTCGACGTCGTGGTGCGGCACCTCCTGGACCGAAGGATCGACGGCATCGTGATGGCGGCCCTGAACGCCCAGGAGCGCCACTTCGCCTCGATCACGGCGGCGGGAACCGCGCTCGTGCGCCTGAGCGGCGAGCTCGACCCGCGCTTCGGGGATATCGTGCGAGCCGACGACACCGGAGGCATGGCCGACGTGGTCACCCACCTCCTCGAAAGCGGCTACCGCCGGATCGGTCTCGTCAACGGCACCCCCGAGACCCCTCCCGGACATCTGCGCCTGGCCGGTTACCTCCGGGCCCTGCGGGACTTCGGCCTCGAACCCGACGAGTCACTCATCATCTCCGAGGCCTTCACCCGCAGCGGTGGCGCCCGTGGAGCCCATGCCCTGTTGGGGCTCGACACGGCGCCCGAGGCGCTGGTCTGCGGTAACGACCTGATGGCCGTGGGCGCCCTGGACACGGTCCGCGAGAAGGGTCTGACCGCGCCCGGCGACGTCGCCGTGACCGGGTTCGACGACATCGAGGCCGCCGCACTCGTCTCCCCGCCGCTGACCACGGTGCACAACCCGGCCTTCGAGATCGGCCGGGCTTGTGCGCGCCTCTTCCTCGACCGCCTGTCCGGAGACCCCGTCGACGGTGTACGCGAGGTCGTCCTGCCCCAGAAACTCATCGTTCGCGAATCGACCTGACGACTCAAAGGACCCCCGTGACCAACCCCCTGCCTCGCCGCGACGCCCTCAAACTCGCGGGAGGCGCCTTCGCCGGTGCCTGGCTGATGTCGGGATGCGGAAACTCCGGTGGTGCCTCCACCTCCTCCATCGAGTACTGGGGAGCCTTCCCCACCCCGGAGACGGAGAAGTACTTCCAGACCCACTTCATCGACACCTTCAACGCCTCCTCCGAACACACCGCCCGGATGACGGTCCAGCAGCTCACCGACCTGGCATCGCTCACCGATACCGCGGTCTCCTCGGGCAACACCCCCGACATCATCTACTCGCCCGGCCCGACCACGTCGGTCTCCTACGCTCAAGGCCTCAAGACCGTCGAGCTCGACGACTACGCCTCCGACTACGGCTGGAACGAGCGCTTCCTGCCCTGGGCCGCGCAGCTGAGCCAGGTCGACGATCGGATGCACTCGGTACCCATGAGCTACGGGTCGACGGTCCTCTACTACAACCGGTCCGTGTTCGACGCCAACGGCTGGACCCCGCCCACGACCAGGGCCGAGTTCGAGGACCTGTGCGAGGACGCCGACTCCCAGGGCCTGATCCCGGTCGGCGCCGGCAACAGCGGCTACCCGCCCCAGAGCGAGTGGTACCTGACCTGCGTGCTCAACGCCGCTGTGGGCCCCCAGGCCATGTACGACATCCTCACCGGCGACCTCGACTGGACCGACGACGCCGTGATCGAGGCCATCGAGATGATGAAGGAGCAACTGGACAAAGGATGGTGGGGCGGCGGCGCGGACCGCTACTTCACCAACACCGACCCCGACATCGTCACCGGGCTCGCCAACGGCGACGTGGCCATGTACATGAGCGGAACCTGGAGCTTCAGCTCCATGGGCACCTTCTTCTCCGACTCCGGCAACGACCCCCAGGACTGGGACTGGGCACCCCTGCCCTCCCTGGCTGAAGACGTGGAACCCGGCGTCTTCCCCCTGGCCATCGGCACCGCACTCTCGATCAGCACGAACAGCGCGAACCCCGACGCCGCGGCCGAGTTCCTCAACCACCTGGTGGGCGACACCTCCCGGTCCCTGGAATACCTCGCCGAACAGGGGGAGAACCCGCCCCCGGTGGCCTACGAGCCCTCCGACTTCCCCGAAGGCACCGACCCCCGAGTGCAACGCCTGTACGAGGAGATCCCGACCTCGGACAACCTCGGCTACGCGAGCTGGACCTTCCTGCCCCCCGAGACCAACACCGTGCTCTACACCGAGTTCGACAAGGTCATCACCGGAGACATGGTTCCCCGAGAGTACGTGGAGCTCCTGGACTCCACCTTCCGCCAGGAACTGGGCAGCGGGGGAGCCCCCACCCCCTTCACCCCCCAGTAGACAGGGAACGGGAAACCGTCACGGATGTCCGTCACCACACGTCACGCCGACGGGGGAACGATCCCTTCGCCCACCCTGTCGGCGCGCCGCAGGCAGAGCCCCGGGTCGCGCCGCCGACTCGTGGGCTGGCTGTTCCTCGCCCCGCTCTTGGCCGTCAACGCCCTGGTTATCGCTGGTCCGGCCATGACCTCGGTCGCCTACTCCTTCACCGACTGGGACGGCATCAACACACCGCAGTTCGTCGGCTGGGCCAACTACACCGCCCTGGCGGCCGACCCCGCCTTCCTCAACGCGCTCTGGCACAACCTGCTGTGGACGCTCTTCTTCCTCACCGTGCCCATGAGCATGGGGTTACTGGGCGCCTACCTGCTCAGTCGGATCCGGCGCGGCCGGACCCTCTTCCGGGTCCTGTTCTTCGTCCCTTACGTGGTGGCGACCGTGGTCTCCGCCGCGGTGTGGCGCCAGATCCTCAGCCCCACAGCCGGGATCGTTCCCCTGCTGGACTCCTTCGGCGTCCCCGGGATCGGCGGCCTCAACCCCCTCGGCGACCCCGACCTGGCACTGGGCGCCATCGCCATGATCAACAACTGGCAGTGGTGGGGCTTCCTCGTCATGCTGTTCCTGACCGCGATGCAGTCGGTCAACCCGTCCCTGTACGAGGCGGCCCGCCTGGACGGGGCCGGGCCGTGGCGCGAGTTCTGGCACGTGACCCTGCCCGGTATCCGGCCGACTCTGGTCTTCCTGTTCCTGATGACCATCATCTGGTCGTTCCTGGTCTTCGACTACGTCTACATCCTCACCCAAGGCGGACCGGCCGGATCCACCGACATGCTCAGCACCCTGCTCTACCGCACCGCCTTCAGCGAGGGACGCGCCGGATCGGCCTCCGCCATCGGTGTGGTCATGGCACTGATCAGTGCCGCCACCATCGCGGGCTACCTCGTGATCCGGCGCCGACTCCGGTGGGAGGTGTGATGACGGCGACACGACTTTCGCGCTCACACCGACGCCCGCGACCGCTCCACCGGAGCGGACCGCTCACCTACCTGCTGCTCGCGGTCCTGGCCCTGTACGCCATCGGCCCGATCCTGATCCTGCTCTTCGGCGCCCTGAAGAACCCGGCCGAACTCAGCACCAACCCGATGGGTCCGCCGGCCGAGGCGGCCTGGGAGAACTTCCGTACCGCGTGGCAGAACGCGAACATGGCCACTGGCCTGTACAACAGCGCCGTCATCGTGAGTGCCACGGCGGTGGGAGTGTGCCTGATCTCGGGGGCCGCCGCCTACGCCATGGTGCGCTTGGGCGTGCCGGCCCCGGGCGCTCTGACCATGTACCTCCTGGTCGTGACGGCTCTTCCCCTTCAGCTCTTCCTCGTCCCGCTGGTGTCGTGGTGGACACGCCTGGGCCTGTACGACACACAGTTCGGGCTCGTCCTCATCTACTGGGCCATCTACAGCCCGTTCAGCACCCTGCTGCTGCGGTCCTACCTCATCGCGATCCCGCCCGACTACGAGGCCGCGGCCCGTCTGGACGGCGCCGGGGAACTCACGGTCTTCTTCCGGATCGTGCTGCCGCTGATCTGGCCCGGAGTACTCACCGCCGGCCTGGTCGCGGGTCTGCAGGCCTACAACGAGTTCCTGCTGGCGGTGACCTTCATCCAGGACAGGGGCGCTCTGCCGGTCTCGATCTCGCTGTACTCCTTCCAGCAGGGCTTTACCGTCAACTACGCGCTGGTCAGCGCGGCCGGAATCATCATGGTCATGCCGGTCCTGTTGCTTTTCCTTCTCCTGCAACGCCGTTTCGTGGAGGGTTACGCCTCCACCGGTATGGCGAACTGACCACGACGGGCGGCCACGGACACGGCCGTCCTTCCACACGGCGCCGGAGCACGGCCACCGTCCACGGGCCGTGCTCCGGCGCCCAGGGGGATGCCAGGCTCGGGCGGTGCAGCAGCGCCGCCCGAGCCCGCACTGTTCGAGGAGCCTCCGGTGGCGCTCCTCTGAAGGAAAAGAACCCTCGTCGATAAGGATCCTGTAGTGACCCACAGGCGCATAGAACGAATCAGAATCCGATTTTGTACTTGGGGTCCGACGATGGGGTCACCGATTCGGAGTTCGAGGAGGACCACGCAGCCATCACCGAGCAAGTCGCCGACATCGTGGAGACCGCCGTGTGGTCCTGACCCCCGGGTCGGCCCAGCCGCAACTGGCTTGGCTTCTCGCCAACGGCGTATGCAACAGCGCGGGTATGCCGGTCCTTCGACCTCGGCGTGGGGGCGTTCCAGGCGAAACGACGGCGTCAGTGCGACTCACTGTGCTCCGCGCTCTGGTGGGTTGAGACCCCTATTCGGTCGGGCACAGTGTTCGTCGCTCCGGGGGAGAGCGAGCTGGGTTCTCCACCCGGAGGATCTGAGGGGCGGGGGCAGGCCGTTGCCTCTGAAGCCGGGATTCGGGGTAGTCGCCTGTAGCGGCTCCCCCTGCCAGAAACCTCCTTCCGTCCCATAGCTGTCAGGGTGACGCCGACTGTGGTGGGACTTGGACCCAACGCGTCCGAGGCCCCACCGACAGTCCGCTTCCGATGGACTCCTAGCCCAGCTGAGTGGAGATCTCTTCGCGTACCTCGCTCATGACCGCCAGGATCTGCGTGGCTGCGGCCTGAACAGCCTGATGGTCAGAGCCGTCGGCGCGGTCCACAAGGAGTCCCACGGTGTCGCCCAGGACCTGATCGGAGGAGCAATCGATCGGAGGCCCGGCGAACACGGCGAGGGTTTCAGCGGCGACGAAACCGGCCATCAGAGCGTGCAGCGCGTAGGACTGCTCGTTCAGTGGCCGGTCGGTGCGTGCCAGACCGTGGTCACGCAGGATCCCGAGCACCTCGGTGCACAGGGCTGCGGGGTTGGCCCGTGCCAGAACCGAACCGCTCGTGCTGTGGTGCGCCATCAACCGCAAGGTGTCCTCGTCGCCGGAGTGCAGACGTCGAGCCAGGGGCAGGTCGAGCATGGTGCGAAGGATCAAGGCACACAGCCGCCCGGCGCGCGCCAACTGCGGGTCCGCGGTCAGGGCTTTGTCCATCTCGTCCAGTCCGACGAGGAGTGTCTCGTTCCGAGCCTCCCAATAAACCCGGAACGAGACATCGGGCGGAGCGGTCTCCCGGGGCGGGCGGCGAACCCGCTCGTCGCGCGCGCCTCCTCCCGCGCTGGCTCGCCGGTCGCCCCGCACGCTAACGTGACCCGATGCCCTCACCGACACCTGCTCCGTTCTCCGACTTCGCCGACATCGACGCCTTCACGCGGATTCCCAGGGTCACGTCCGTGGCCGCCGGACCGGACGGCCGGGTGGTCGCCTCCGTCGACGAGGTCGACGACCACGGGGCGGCCCGGCGGACGGCCCTGTGGGAGCTCGATCCGGAGGGTCTCGCCCCGGCCCGCAGACTGACGTTCTCCTCGCAGGGTGAGGGCACGCCGCGTTTCTCCTCGGACGGCGCGCTGCTGTTCACCTCGCGGCGCCCCGCCCCGGGGGAGGACGACCCCGCCGACGCGGCGGGCCTCTGGCGACTGCCCGAACAGGGTGAGGCGACACTCGTCGCCCGGACTCCCGGGGGGTTGGGACTGGTCGGTGTCGCGGCCGACGGTTCGGTCCTCGCCACGACGAGCGTGCTCGCCGGTGGCGCCCTCGACGGGGACGCGGAGCGCCGCCGCGCCCGCGGCCAGGCCAAACGGTGCGCGATCTGGCACACCGGTATGCCGATCCGCAGGTGGGACCACGAGCTCGGCGACGTGAGTCCGCGCCTGGTGCTCGTCGCTCCGGACGGCCGCGTGCGGGACCTGACGGAGGACGCCGACACCCTGGCGCTGTCGGGTGCGTCGGCCGACCTCTCACCGGACGGGCGTACCGTCGCCACGACCTGGACCGAGCGGGTCGAGCGCGGGCAGACCCGGACCGGCCTCGTGCTGATCGACACCCGCACCCGTGAGCGCACCGTGGTGCTGGCCGCCGACGACCACCAGGAGTACGGCGCGCCGGTCTTCTCCCCGGACGGCTCCCTTCTCGCGGTCACGCGGACTACCGTCTCCACCCCCAAGGACACCGGCTACGCCTTCCTGGAGATCCACCGGCTGGACGGAGGGGAGCCGACGGCGGTCGACGTCGGGGACCTCACGTTCGGCGGGTACGTGTGGGACCACGGAGGCTCCCTCCTGGTCACCGGTGACCTGCGCTCCTCGGGAGCGGTGCTCTCCGTCGACCCGGGTACCGGGCGGGTGCGAACCCTGGCGGAGGCCGGTGTGTTCACGTCCCTGGCCCCGGCGCCCGACGGGTCCCTGTACGCGTTGCGCTCCGACGTCGCCACCCCGGCCCGTCCGGTGCGGCTGGCCCCCGGCGGCGAGCGGACCGGGCTCCCCGCCCCGGGGGCGGTGGACACGCTCCCGGGTCGGCTCGAACGGGTGTGGGCCGACGTCGACGGCGTGCGGGTCGGCGCCTGGCTGTGTCTTCCCGACGGCGCCTCCGCTGCCGCTCCGGCCCCGGTGATGCTGTGGATTCACGGCGGACCCCACAGCTCCTTCAACGCGTGGTCCTGGCGATGGTGCCCGTGGCTGGCGGTCGCGCGCGGCTACGCCGTGCTGATGCCCGACCCCGCCATGTCCACCGGCTACGGGCACGCGGGGCTCAACCGCGGGTGGCCCCGGCGGCCGGACGTCGTCTACGGGGAGTGCGAGGCGCTCCTCGACCAGGTGCTGGAGCGCCCGGAACTGGACGGTTCGCGCACGGCTCTGCTCGGCGCCTCCTTCGGCGGCTTCATGGTCAGCTGGATCGCGGGGCGGACCGACCGCTTCTCGGCCGTGGTGACGCACGCCGGGTCGTGGGCGATGGGCCAGCAGCACCGCACCACCGACGCGGCCTCGAAGAAGATGCGCGTGCACGGGCTGGAGGACGAGCAGCCCGAGTGGTACCGCGACTTCTCCCCGCACCAGGGGGCGTCACGCGTGGTCACCCCCGTGCTGATCACCCACGGCAACCGTGACTACCGGGTGCCCGTGAGCGAGGCGCTGCGCATGTGGTGGGACCTGGTCTCCGGGTGGGAGGGCCCGCCGGAGACCATGCCGCACCGGTTCCTGCAACTGACCGACGAGAACCACTGGGTGCTCACGCCCTCCAACAGCCGGGTGTGGAACGAGACCGTGCTGGCCTTTTGCGACCAGCACCTGTTGGGGGCCGCGCCGATCCCCGAGTCCCTGCCCTGGTGAGGGGCGGTGGAGACATCCGCGCTCAGTAGCGGGCCGTTCCCGGTCGCCACCGGGTGGCCCGCTCCACCACGTACACCTCCAGGTTGTCCACGCTCGCGCCGCACGCGTCCTGCCGTTCGGTGGCCACCTGCGCCGAGGCGATCAGCTCCGCTCGGCGCCGCTCCTCGGCCTCGGTGTCACCCGGCGGGATCACCCTGCGCACGTGGTGGCACCGGGCCCGCCCGGTGGCGTGCACCAGCCCCACCACATAGGTGCGCCGCCAGCGTCGCAGCGCGGCCTGGTGGGGGATCACGTACCGGTAGCGGCAGCGCACCCGGCGGCCGTCGGGTAGCACGGCCTCGGCCTGGTAGGTGATCGACCACCAGTCCTCGGCGACCGGGAGGACCGTCGCGCGCATGGCCCGCGCCCACGCCTCCAGGGTCGGCCGGTCTCCGGCCTCGATGACGGCCGCGTCGTTCACGGCGCCCCCCGCGTTGTTGGACGGGCCCCGGGCGCCCCTAGCGGCGCCCGGGACCGTGACATGCTGTGACCCTAAGTGCGTGGACGAATGCGAAGGGTACAGATTGTGCCCCCGGTTCGCGCGCGGCCCAGCTCAGGCCAGCAGCCCGATCCGTTCGGCGAGCACGCCCGCCCCCTCCCGTCGCCGGGGGTCCCGCGACTCCAGCTCCTCCACGACCATGCGTCGGGCGAAGCCGTTGTAGCGGACCGTCTCGGGAGCCGCCGCGTGCGCCGACTCCAGCACCCGCAGCGCCTCGTCCGGTCGCCCGGCCAACCGGTACGCGCGGGCCTGCTCGATCCGGTGCCGGGCCCCGCGCGGTCGCGACGGAATCGCCTCCGCCGGGGCCCGGGCGGACTGGCGTACCGCCTCGTGGCCGCTGCGCAGCTCCACGGCCACGGTGACCGCGTGCGCGCCGATCACCGGTCGCGAGAACGAGGTCATCGGGTGGTAGTAGGAGTCGGGCAGCCGTTCGGCGGCGCGCCGGGCGGTGTCCCAGTGCCGCCAGGCCGTCCCCGCCTCACCTCGCCGCGCGGCCGTGTACCCCGCCTCGAACCGGAGCGCGCCCCACACCGCCAGCAGGTCAGGCCCCGCGTCGGCCAGGTGCCGTTCCAGGTGCGCGCTGGCGTCCTCGGTGACCGCGTCGGCGGCCTCCCAGTCACCGGCGTCCCGGTGCGCCTGGGCCAGCAGCCAGGACGCCACACCCAGTGCGTGGGGGTCGTCCGCCTCCCGTGCGGTCACCATGCCGCGTTCGGCCACCCGCCACAGCAGCCCCTGCGCGGGCTGGTAGGCGACGAAGAACTGGGCCAGCGAGCACACCTCCGAGAGCACCGAGCACGCGGCGCGGCGGGCGGGCCCGTCCACGGCGCCGTCCACCGACAACTGGGCGTCCGCGAACAGCCCCGGGAGCAGCCGCCCCAGCACGTCGCGGTGGTGGGGCGAGGAGTGCCGGGCCCGCCAGGCTCCGGCCAACCGGGCGCGCAGCCGTTCGGGCGGGGGAGCGGGCCGGTCGTCGTCCAGGGCGAGGGCGTTGACCGACGCCCGCACACCGGGCAGCATCGCGTGCCCGGGTCCGGTGAACGGCTCCACGGGCACGGACTGCTCGCCGGTGAGCGAGGCCAGGTCGCGCAGGCGCAGCGCCTCCACCAGCCCGAGCAGGATCGGGAGCTTGGGGGTGTCCAACCGCCCGGTCTCCACGGCCTTCACCCACGACGCCGACCGGCCCACCAGGCCCCCCAACACCTCACGGGTCAGGCCCCGTCTGGTGCGGTTGAGCTTCAGGCGGGTACCGAAGGGGATTCTGGCCTCGTTCGGGTCCGGGTCGCCGTCCACGGGCATCGCGTCGTCCTTCCCTGGGGGAGTGGCGGGGTCCAGGCTACGAGCCGGGTCCGTGCCCCAGGGCGGAAATCGCTCGACCTCGCCCAGTCGGGCCCCTCACCCCGCCCATAGCCCGGTCGGACCCCCTCCGAACTGCGACGACACCGTTCAGGCGCGAGTGCTCTGGGTCGGCGCGGGAGCCACCTGGGGCCCGGCGGGGCTGCGCAGACGCTCGAAGACGAGGTCGAAGGTGAACCCCGCCGTGAACCCCACCGGCACCACGAAGAACAGCAGCCGCCGGGCGTCCAGTTCCGCCAACAGCTCCGGGACGGTCAACAGCTGGGCCGCCACGTACAGCAGCACCGACACCGCACCGGCGCCCAGACCGCGGGCGCAGGCGCGGAGCGCGGAGGGAGCCGGACCGAACGAGTCACGGATCAGGGCCCCCGAGACCGCCGCGCACATGGGACCGGCCAACAGCAGGCTCAGGCCGACCGGGTCGGCCGGGCCCGGTCCCCCGGCCAGCACGATCGAGGCCAGGGCGGCGAGCAGCAGCAGGATCGCGCCCACCAACCCGGCCGACTCGCGCAGGCGTCCCCACCTCCGGGCCCGCTCGCGTGCACGCCGCCGCTCGGCACGGCGCTCCATCTGCCCGCGCAGCACCGCCGTGATCCGCCGCGCCGAGCCCGGCGACCACGACTCTCCCAGGGCCCGGACGTCCTCGCGGTCGACGTACTCACCGGAGCCGTCCAGGTACACCCACACCTGGCGGGCGGCACCGCCGAACGCGGCCAGCGGCACGACCGGAATACCGTGGGCCAGCGCCACGACCCCGGTCACCCGGGTGGAACGGCCGCCACCGGCCAGGACGATCCCGTCCACCTCGAACAGCGTCCGGTAGTACGGCACCTCCCACTCCGCGCCGGTGTCGCGGACGGTGGTCACACGCACCCGCGACCCCTCCGGCAGGTCGGGCGCGTAGTCCTGGTGCCGGGGCGGGTGGGCGATGATGCGCGCGTCCGGGGCGGCGGCCGCCGCGTACCCGCGCGCCACCAGGGTCTCCACGTAGTGTTCGTCGTCGGCGAAGACCACGAGATCGTAACCGGCCAGCGCCAGTTCGCGGCCGAGTTCGTGACACGCGGCGCCCACCTGGTCGGTGGCGCTCAGGGCCGGCTCGTACTCGCGGGAGGCGTCGACGCTGCCG
This sequence comes from Nocardiopsis sp. NPDC007018, assembly GCF_040635075.1. NCBI lineage: Bacteria > Bacillati > Actinomycetota > Actinomycetes > Streptosporangiales > Nocardiopsidaceae > Nocardiopsis > Nocardiopsis sp. NPDC007018. The sequence goes on along the minus strand of NZ_JBEYHA010000008.1, from coordinate 112,787 downwards.
ACGACGGCGATCCTGGGCCGCCTCGCCGGAGGGGGTGCGTTCTTCACGGGGGCTCCATCACGGTGCGGTGAGGTCGGTCGGGGTGTCCTCCGGCGCGGACCCGTCCCGGGGGAGGAGGGCGAGCAGGGCGTGGGCCGCGTCGGAGGCACCGGCGGTGTCGGCCACCGCCCGGGCGAGCCAGGCGAGGGCGTGGGGGTCGGGGTGCTGGGCGCGCAGGTGGGACACGAGGTGGTCGAGGCGTTCGGGGGCGGGTTGGGTGAGTGACCAGTACCGGGGATTGAGCGCCCGGTCCCTGCGGAGTTCTCCGAGCCTGCTCAGGAAGGCCTCCCAGCAGGCGGGATCGTCCAGCGCCGCGACCGTGAGCAGGACGCGGACGGCCCGTTCGCCGACGGCGCCGCGCGGGAGACCGCCGCCCGCTTCGGCCACGCGGTCCGCGCTCGTCTCGACCCCGCGGACGCGCTCCGGGGCGCCCGCCTCCGCGTCCACCCCGTCCGGGTCGCCGCCCGCCCTGCGCGCGGCCGCGTCCCAGGCCGGAACGGCACGCCGGGCGAGCGCCTCCGGGAGGGCGGGCAGGGCGACCGCCGCCGAGCGGGCCACCAGGGCGCCGATCCGGTAGCACAGGGCCCGGTAGGCGGCCGTGTCGGTGAGCATCAACTCCAGCACTCCGGCGTCCGCGTGTCCGGCCACCCCCACCCAGTCCAGGCGTTGGCGTTCTCGCACGGCCCGGGGAAGCGGACCGGTGAGCGGCTGCCAGACCAGGGGCAGGATGTGGTGCGGAGGTCCCCCGCCGCTCCGGAAGCGCCGCACCCGCTCCTCCACGATCCACCACTCCCGCGCGCACCAGGCGCTGTTCAGGTGGGTCTCGCTCAACAGGACCACCAGGGTGCGCGTGGTGGCGCAGTGCCGGTGGAGTTCGGCCCGCCAGCCCCCGCCCGGCTCCAGGGTCGGTCCGGTCGCGCCGAAGGCGTGGTCGTCGGTGTGCAGCCGGACCATGCCCTCCAGATCGGCGTGGAAGCGCAGCACGTGTTCGCGGTCGGCCCTGCGCCCGCCGTAGCTCGTGAAGAAGGCGCTGACACCGTCCGCTCCCGTACCCGGTGCCCCGGTCGTCTCCACCCCGGCCGTCTCCACCCTGGACCTCCCCTCCCGGTCGCTCCCGCGACGCCACCGTCACCGCCGACCGCGCTCAGATCTCCGGCACCTCCAGGTCGACGTGCCCGCGTTCGCTCACCGAGTCGCCCATGTGCCGGGCGGTGCTGTTGAGGTAGTTGGCGTAGGCCAGCTCGTAGTGCGGATGGTGAGTTCCACACACCCGGTGCAGCTCCTCCTGGGTGCGCACGTCCAGAGCCACCGCCTCCGCGATCTCCCCCTTGGCCACCAGCGCGTTGGCCAGGTTCACCGCCGCTCCCAACGCGAGCGGGTGCCCCGCTCCCACCTGGGGGTCGGCGGTCAGTCCCTCCTGCGCCCGCCGGGCCTGGACCTCGGCCTCACGGACGTGCCCCGAACGGCACGCGTAGGCGGCCAGGTTGGCCCGGGCCACGAGGGTGAAGGGATGGTCCTCACCGAACACTTCCGCGTAGCCTTCCGTACAGGTCAAAGCCTGTGTTCGGGCTAGGTCGTGGCGTTCGCGGGCGGCCAGGCACGCGGCCAGCTCCAGCCCCATCGCCAGGCTGCGGGGGTGCTCCCCGCCGTACTCGCGACGGTGCCGCTCGTGGGTCCGTCGGATACGCTCCAGCGCCTGTCCGGGGTCGCCCACCAGCCGCTCGTTCGCGGCCAGTTCCTTGAGGGCGTGCAGTGTGTGCGAGGACAGCTCGCCGATGGTGCGGCTCAGCATCCGCGCCGCCTGCTGGATCTGCCGGTGCGCCATCACGTACTCGCCCGTCCGGCGGCGGTAGGTCGCCGCGGCCGAGGACAGTATCCAGGTGTAGGGGTGGCCCTGGCCCAGGACCTCCCGGGTGACCCGGTGCGCACCCTCTCCGACACTCAGCGCCTGCGGGTAGTCGCCGGCCGCCGACAACGACAGCGCCAGGTTGTGCTCCGCCAGCAGGGTGTGCTGGTGATGCGGCCCGCGCCCGGCCAGATAGGCCGAGTAGGTCTCCCGGTCGTGGTCGAGCGCGGACCGGAACCGGCCCAGCGCCCGCAGGTCGGCGCCCATGCCCCGCCGGGTGAGCAGGGTGAACGGATGCCGCTCGCCCAGGACCTCGCGTTGGAGTTCGAGGGTGCGGCCGTTGAGCGCACCGGCCTCGCGGTGCTCTCCGCGCGATCGGTGGACGTTGGCCAGCTGGGTGGCCAGGTGCAGCCGCAGACGGTCGCGTTCGCCGAAGGCGTCGGTCCAGTGACGCAGCAGCGGGGAACCCAGCTCCAGCGCCGCCTCCAGCTCGCCCTTGCGGTGGTGGTAGCGCACCTGGTTGACCAACCAGCGGCGGACCTCGTCGTCCCGGCTCCGATGGGCTCCGGACGGGATGATCTGCCAGCGCAGGTTCTGGTACCGGCGGTCGTGGCGGGGGTCGTCGGCCTCCTCGTCGTGCGGGGCGTAGGAGGCCAGCACCTGGCACACCGACTCGCGCACCCGGGCCCGCTCCCCGGCCGGGATGCGGTCGCGCACCACCTCCTGGACCGCGGGATGCACCGAGAACATCCGCAACTGGCGGTCGAAGTCCATCAGCAGGACCCGGGTGAGCTGGAAGTGGACGTGGTTGAAGTTGACCCGCCCCGCACGGTACGCGGGGTCGGCCTCGCCGTACTCGCTGACCGCGCGCGGGGAGCGCAGCAGGTCCTCGGGGAAGCCGTCGGGGGACAGGTACGCGGCCAACCGGATCAGGCACAGGCTCGCGGGGTGGTATTGCTCCAGCTCGTCCAGCGCCAGCGAACTGCTCAACCGCTCCTCGAACGACCCCGCTCCCCGCACCACCGAGGGTTCGCGCTCGTCGAGCAGCCGCGCGTACTCCGCCACCGCCTCGGCGGCGCCGTCCAGCCGCTGCCCCGAGTTCAGCCACTCCAGGGCGCGGTGCAGCTGGGCGGGCAGGTGGCCCAACCTCCGGGACAGTGCCAGCGCGTCCTCCGCGCCGACCTCCGGGAGACGGTCCCGGAAGAGCTCCGCCACCTCGCCCTCGCTGAAGGGGCCGACGTGCAGGCAGCGACGGTGGCCGTAGGCCTCCCACTCCCGATGGTAGGAGGTGATGATCACGTGTCCGTGGTCGTGCGGGATGAGCGCGTCCAACCCGCCCGGCGGGCCCGCGTTGTCGTACACCAGGAGCCAGCGGTTGAGCGGTCGACCGGCCCGGAGCGCGGCGAGCACGGGCTCGGCGCCGGGGGAGCGGTGGTCCGGGAACCGTTCGGCCACGGTCGCCGCCAGCTCGGAGAGGGAGGCCTCGACCTTCTCCGGGCGGTCGGCGCGTATCCACCAGATCAGGTCGTAGTCGCTGCGGAAGCGCCGGACGAACTCGCGGACGATCTCCGACTTCCCGCTGCCCTGCATCCCCACCAGCACCACAGGTGGCTTGTCCTCCATGCCCTGGCCGAGGAGGTCGCGCAGGCGCTCCAGGAAGCCCTCCCTGCCGCTGAAGTTCTGGTTGCCGTGCGGAGCGTTGCTGATCAGCTCCGGGTTGGGCGCGCCCGGATAGCTCGGGCCCTGGCCGGGCCCGCGCGACCGGTGGCTGGGAAACCTGGGGTCGAAGCGGGCGAGCAGCGCGCCCCGCGCGTCGTCCTCCTCACGGATGCGCAGGTTGATCCACTCGGCGTCCGGGAAGTCGGGGGGCGGGGTCCCCTCGCCGATGGTCACGCCCAGCACCCGGTGCGCGCCGTTGCCGCCCCGCCCCTGCGGGGCCTCCAGGAGCCGGTTCAGGAGCGCGAACGCGGGTGACCCGTGCAGGTGGTCCGAGACCAGCGCCATGATGATGCCCTGACCACCGGTATCGGGCAGGGGCGAGCCCCGGTCCGGGCGGGGCCGGTGCACCCGGATACCGACCCACTCCAGCTGGGGTTGCACCCAGTCCGCCCACGACCGATCCCGTGAGTCGGCCAGCAGCACCACCGAGGCGACCGCCCCGTGCCTGATCTGTTCGAAGACCAGCCTCACCTGCTCGCTCTGCTCCTGGGTGAGGTGTCGGCCCCGGGGCACCTCGCCGCCGGTGAGGACGGAGGTGAGCCTCTCGTAGGCGTGGAACAGGGAGCTGGGCATCCAGGTGCGCTCGAGGAACGCCGCCAGCGTGAGGCGTTCGGCGATCCTCGCCTTGTAGGGGATCTCGACCCGCCCCCAGTAGCGCCAGGGGTCGTCCTGGTCGGCCTCGACCCAGGGGGCGAACGTCGCGTACACCCGGTCGCGGAGCTCGTCCAGGTTGGGAAGCTCCAGGTCGACGCGGGTCAGCACCGGCCGGACCGGCACGTGCGGGGCCTCGGCGCGCAGATCGGCCGCGATCCGGGCGGACCTGTGGATCGCGGTGGTGCCCAGGGTCAGGCAGAGGGCGACCTGGTCGGCCAGGACGGCCGCGCACCGGCGGCCCAGCAGCCCGTCGCCGGGCGCGGTGTCGACCAGGACGTGGTCGTAGCCGCTGTCTTCCAGAGCGGAGCGCAGCGCGCGCAGGAAGAGCGTGGACAGGCCGCCTCGGGCGAACCCGGAACCGTGGATGGTGTCCAGCCGGGTGAGCCGGGCCGCGTGGTCGGTGCCCGGACCCAGATAACCGATCTCCCCCTCGGGGACCCCGGGGATGACCGGCCAGCGGCTCAGGCGCTCGATCTGGTCGCCGAGGTCGGCGCCGCGGGCGCACACCCCGGCGGGATCGGCCCCCGGGACGTGGCAGCCCTCGATGACCCCGGTGATCATGTCGACCAGCCCCTGGGGACGTCCGCCGCGTAGCCCGAACAAGGGGGAGAAGTACTCGCGTAGTTCGGGGGAGCGCAGGTTGAAGTCGACGAGCAGGACGCTCCGACCGGTGCTGGCGATGTTCCAGGCCACGTTGGCCAGGGAGGTGGTACAACTGCTCCCCGGCAGCGGGGAATGGAACACGAGTATTCTTCCGGCGGAGTTCGTGGCGCCGATTTCTTTGCTGGTCAACGCGGCTCCGGGGGAGGGAGGCTTCCCTTTCCTGGTCCTTCCCGTCGGCCCGTGTGTCCCGTGCGGACGGGCTTTCGGCCTGGGAGAGGGGATGTTCCCACTTTTCGCGGAATGGAACCCCGGGGAACCTGGGCGGGTGGTTCGGGAAAACGACCGCCGTGAATTCAGTGACCAGTGGTATTGGTGTTCTTTCTGAGATCGGCTTGCAGGAGAACGGGCGAGACGGCGAAACCGTGCCGCGCGTAGGCGGGGACGGCACGGTCGCTGGAGTGCACGCTCACCCGCTCCAGCCCGTGTTCGCGGGCCAGCCCCAGCACCGCGAGGATCAGCCGACCACCCAGTCCGAGGTCGCGCAGCTCGGGGCGCACGTAGACGCACTGCACGTCGCCCGAGGCCCGGTCGAACGCGCGCGGCTGCGGAACGCGCGGGGTGACGGCCAGCCACGCCATGCCGACGACCGCGCCGTCCGCGACGGCCACGAAACAGTGGTGGGTGCCCCGGTGGAGCGCGGCCCAGTCGGCGAACCGGGCGGCGAAGTCCGACAGCGGCGGCTCCGGTTCCCCGCGGTTCTCCCTCTCCCAGAACCAGCGCAGCTCGGCCACGGCGGGCAGGTCCTCGGGGGCGGCCGGGCGGACGACGATCTCCGTGATTTCGGGCATGGGCCGATGATGCCAGCCCGCCGGGAACGGAGGAGCGCCCGTGGCGGTGGATCACGCCCCGGGCGCTCTCCCGGCCCCGCCTCAGCCCCGGTACCGCGAGGCGTGGTCCTCGGCCGTCGCCACCATCCGGTCCTGCCGCTCGCGGAGGGCCGGCCGCTCCGGGGCCGGAACCCGGCCCACGGCGCCGTGGCGCACGCGCCGGTTGGACAGCGACGCCGCCGCCGACCGGCGCATTCCCAGTTCCTCCCCCTGGTCGGACAGGGACTGGCGGACCCGTCGCCGGTAGGCGTGCCGGGCCACGAAGTACACGGCCAGCGCGCTCAGGAACACCGCCATCGTCTTCACGAGCACACCGAGGATGCCCATCAGCAGCGGGGCGTCGAAGAACCAGTGGACCCCCACCGCCAACAGGAACAACAGCAGCGCCCCGACGGCCCTTCGCCCGTCGGGGCGCCAGGACGCGGCGGCCAGGAGACCGACAGCGGTGCCCGCGATCGCCGACATCGCCCAGTGCGAACCCAGTCCGGTCAGGCCCACCCGCACGAACAGGGTCTGGAGCACCGAGGCCACACCGTCCGTGGCACCCTGCATCATGATCGAGTTGAGGGCGTAGGTGAAGTCCTCGACGAGCTGGAACCCCAGACCCACCAGCGCCCCCATCACGAAGCCGTCGACGGGCCCGCGCACGACACGCGGCGCCATCACGGCGATGAGCACCACTCCGGCGGTCTTGAGCAGCTCCTCGTTGAGGGGGGCGGTCAGCGCGGCGCCCCACGCGGAACCGAACTCGACGCCACCCAACCGCGACCACACCGACATCAGCTGGGAGTTGGCGAACAGGGACAGGCCGATCGCGGCCGTCAGCCCCCACAGCACGGCCAACACGGAGAACAGCGCGCTCGGGGCGCGGACGGGGCGGATACGGCGCAGTATCCAGAATCCGACCAGCCCGGTCACCCCCAGCACGACGGCGGCCGCCAGCGTCTCGGCCGGAAAGACCCACATCACGCCGAAGAAGTTCGTCATGGTGTAGAGGAGCCCGCCCGCACACAGCACACCCAGGGCCACGGCGGCCACGAGTGCGGGCGGGCGACGCGCGGGGGGCCGTGTCGCCCGCGGCACGGGGCCGCGTTCGGTGCCCTCGTGCCCCTGGTCGGAGCCGCGCGGGTTCGGTACCCGTCCGCCGGTGGTGGACGGGACGTCGCGTTCGGGTCGTGCGTGGCTCATGTGGTCCCCCCGGTGTCCCGGTCGAACCGGATCGTCCGGACGACCCGCTCCGCCTCGGTGATGTCCTGTGTGGTGGCCTCGGCGCCGATGGCCTGGGTCTCCACTGCGAAGCCTCCGTTCGGTGAGGGGAACACCGACGCGACACCGGTGTGCTCCCCGATGCTCAGGTCTCCCGTCAGCCCCTCCGCGCCCGCCTCGGAGGTGATCGGCCGGGGTTCCCCGAGGGTGGCCGATGCGTCGCCGACCCGGACCATCTCGCGCAGGCCGTTCCAGAGTTCGGGGGCGTCGACCCGTTCGGTCGGTTCCACGAAGCTCACCTGCAGGTTGACCGGGCCCTTGGCGAAGAGGAACTGCTGGCCGTGCGTGCTGGAGCCGGTGTCGAGCTCCCAGCCCTCGTCGAAGGTCAGCGAGGCCCCGTAGCCCTCTCCGGAGCCCAGGGCCACGGACTGGCCCGGGGGCACCGCCTCGGACGAAGGCAGGCCCGCGTTCACCAGGGCCCACCCTCCGGTCAGGACCACGATCACCGCGGCCGTCACCCCCAGGGGGACCCATCCGCTCCGTGCGCCCCGGGCCCTGGCGTGGCGTAGCTCCACGCTGTCGTTCACCATCGTGCCCCCGTCTCCGCGTTCGTTCCGGTGCCTGACTGCCGTACTCGCATCAGCGAAACACCGACAAAGGTCGCGAAAGGTCCACATGGCGATACTTGGCGTTATTTTGCGGTGATTTCACCGACGACAAAGACGAGGCGGCCCCCGGGGCGAGGACCCCGCCGACGGCGCGGCCCCGCCCGCTCCGGTGGCCGAAGGTGGCCGCGGTTCACCGGCGCAGCCCCCTTGGCGAATCGGTCCACCCGTGATGGGATGCCACCTTCAGTGTGAGACCCACCGACGGAAGCACGGGCGACCGATGCCGAAGCAGAGCACAGACCCCCTCAACACGGACCGCTCATCCCTGGTCCACCGGTTGCGCTACGCGTTGCGCCATCCCGGCCGCATCGCACCCCACGTCCTGCGGTCCGCGCGTGACCTGCGTCTGCGCCTCACCCACCGGGACCACGTCTCCTACTACCGCGCGGTCATGGCCTCCGACGCCGCGCGCGACCCCCGGGCGGCGGTCGGCAGCCGCAACGAGGAACGCTGGCTCGCCCTCGGCGAGATGCAGTTCGACTACCTCGTCGAACACGGCCTGAAGCCCAGCCACCGGATGCTCGACATCGGCTGCGGCAACCTCAGGGCGGGGTGGCGGTTCATCGACTACCTGGACACCGGGGGCTACTACGGCATCGACATCTCCCCGGACATCCTCATCGCGGGCAAGAGGGTCCTGGCCGAACGCGGGCTCCAGCACAAGCTGCCGCACCTGACCCTCACCCAGGACCTCACCTTCGACTTCCTCCCCGAGGGCGCCTTCGACGTCGTCCACGCGCACAGCGTCTTCTCGCACTCCCCGCTGGAGGTCATCGACGAGTGCCTGGGCCACGTGCGCCGGGTGCTCGCCCCCGGGGGGTTCTTCGACTTCACCTTCGACCGCACCGAGGGCGCCGAGCACCACGTGCTGCGCGAGGACTTCTACTACCGCACGGGCACCCTCGTCGCGCTCGCCGAGGCGCACGGACTGCGGGCCCGCTTCATGGAGGACTGGGAGGAGCGCCCGCACGGGCAGTCGAAGATCAGGGTCACCGCACCGGAGTGAGCCGCCGCGGTCACCCCCGTGAGGGGCGCGGCCGAGGCCCGACGGGCTCCGGCGCTCAGTCCAGGCGGCGGATGTCGCCCCTGACACGGTAGAAGCCGCCGCTGCCCGAGGTGAGGACCTCGTTGACGACGTAACGGGCGCCCGCGCGGCGGATGTCCTTGGGGAACTGCACCCGCAGGGAGCGGTCGAAGCCGTCGGAGACCACCCGGACCCGGAGTCGACCGCCCTCGTCCACGCACTCCACCACGACGCCGCCGACGTCGGGGAGATCGCTCGTCCGCACGGTCTCCAGCTCGGTCGCCGGGGTGACCGCGTCCCACGACGGAGCCTTGACGCACACCGGCTCGGGGACGCTCCCCGCCTCCGCGGCGAGGATGGCGGCCTCGGAGGCGTCGACGCAGGCCAGCGACCCGTCGGTGGTGACGATGTACAGCCGGTCCTGGTGGAACTGCATCGAGTAGGCCGAACCGCAGCCGGTCGCGAGCTTCCACAGGCGGCGCCCGCCGCGGTCGAAGCAGTAGACGGAGGAGTGGTTGTCGCCCGCGAACACGTACCGGCCGTCCGGGGAGGCCGCGCACGAGAAGACCGCGCCGTCACAGCGGTACGTGGACCGGAGCGTGCCGTCCTTGCCGACGCGGTCCACGGTGTGCCGGTTGGTGGCGGCGAACAGCTCCTCGCCCTCCTGCCAGCCGAACAGCACCGAGCCGCTGGTCCGCACCGACCAGCGTTCGTCCCCGCTGCCCGCGTCGTACATGGTGACGCCGTACGAGTGCCCGTGGTAGACGCCGGCGTCGTCGTGGCGCACCATCCACGCGTGCCGGCCCGCGCTGCGCCGCGACCACTGGAACTCGTCCTCGTGGTCGATCACGGTGATCTTCCCGGCCTCGTCGGAGACCCCGAGGACGCCGTCGTGGATGTCCAGCCAGAAGATGTCGACGTCGTCGGAGATCTCGTACGCGACGTGCGGGATCTTCGCGCCCAGGTCGTAGACCCGGCCGTCGTCGCACCCGGCGTAGATCCAGAAGTCGTCGGCCACGATGCACTTGACGCCGTCGGGGAGCCCGTACCGGGCGGTGACCTCCCCCCGGTGGGTCAGGGTGTACACGTCTCCGCGCTCGTTGCCGACCCAGCAGCGCTCGTCGTCGACGAAGACGCCGTAGGCGGGGCCGCCCGACCGGAACCGCCACAGCACGGGTGCGAGATTGGCGGTGGACCGCTGGCTGACCATGCTCCGGCGGGTCACCGAGCGCCGTTGGCGAACCCCGGCGACGGCGGTCTCGTATCCCTTGCGCCGCTTCTCGGCGATCTTCCTCGCGGCGGTGGCCCGGGCCTTGGCGAGGGTGGAGTGGCTGGCGGTACGCGTCTGCCCGGTCTCCCCGATCCGCCCGTAGCGGATGGTGACGTCGGTGCCGTCCAGGGTGACCTCGTAGAACTTGTGCGCGCCGGCACCCTCTTCCGAGAGTTCCAGGTAGGTGCGGGTGCTGGTCATGGCTGGCCCTTCGACGGTTCGGTGGGGAGGCGGTGTCGACGGGCACGAAGGTAGCCGCGGGCACCGACAGTCGGGGCTCCCGCCCCCGACCGGCCTCAGACCGAGGTGGGCATCGGGCCGCCGTTCCACTCGACGGCGTCGCCCAGCGCCAGGTCGAGGTCCAGGGGTTCCCCGATCAGGTCCGCCCGCGCCCGGTGCAGGTTCATCACGATCCGCTCCGGGTCGGCCCACGCGCCGAACTCGCCGAGGTCGGCGGCGTACGCGGCCTCCAGGGGCGTACGGCCCTCACGTACGGCCCTCTTCGCGGTGTCGAGGACGAACCGGTAGTACCGCTCGTGCTCGGCCAGCACCGCGTCGAGTCCGCTCCCGCCCACAACGGGTCCGTGACCGGGCACGACGTGGTCCGGCGCGAAGGACCGCACCCAGTCCAAGGAGCGCAGGGCCCCGTCGAGCGACCCCATGAGCAGGAGTGGGGTGAGCCCGTGGAAGAGCAGGTCGCCGGTGAACAGGACCCGTTCCTCCGGCAGCCAGGCCACCACGTCCCCGACGGTGTGCGCGGCGTACCCCGGGTGGCGGAGGTCGACCCGGCGGCCGCCCAGGTGGAGGGTGAGTTCCCGGTCGAAGGTGACGGAGGGGAGCCTGCGGGTGACCCCGCCCCAGTCGGGCGCGGGCTCCCACACCGGCGGAGGGTTCTCGAAGAGGGGGTCGGCGTCGAGTGCCGCGCGCATTCCGGTCTGGCCGATGAGGACGGTGGAGTCGGGCAGGAGGCTGTTGCCGTAGGTGTGGTCGCCGTGCTGGTGGGTGTTGACCGCCCAGCGCGGGGGAGTGCCCGCCGTGGCGGCGGCCAGGGCCCCCAGGAACCGTCGGGTGCGGGTCTCGGTGGCGCAGGTGTCCACCACCAGGAGCCCGTCCTCGCCGGTGACGGCGCCCGCGTTGTTCACCCACCAGGTGCCGTCGGGCTGCACCCACGCGTACACGCCGTCGACGACCTCGGTCAGGGCCCCGGCCTCCGGCCCGGTCCGCGCGGTCTGTCCCATGGCCTTCCTCCCGTCGTCAGCGGGCCGGGGCCGCCCCCGGTCCGTCGCGGGCAGCGTAGCGCGCGGCCTCGCCCGGCAGGGGCGGAAGGAGACGGCCCAACGGTGCGTCTTCGAACCCGACCGCGCCCGCCCCGCCGCCGAGGTTCCCGGTCCCGCCGTTGTCGTCACCGGGTGCTAGCGTCCCCGTCATGGACACCCCTCGATACCTCACCGTCCTCCGCGAGAGCGGTACCCTGCTCGCCGACGCCGCTGAGGGCCGCTTCAACGCGCACGTTCCCACCTGCCCCGAGTGGAACGTCGCCGACCTGGTCTGGCACGTCGGCGAGACGCACCACTTCTGGCGGTCGATCGCCTCGGGCGAGATCCAGGACCCCGATGACGGGTACGTCCAGCCGGAGCGCCCCGACGAGGACACGCTCCTGGACTGGTACCGGGAGGGGTTGGCCGAGACACTCACCGTCCTCACCGCGCTGGACCCCGAGGCACCGCGCTGGACCTGGTCCGCGCGTCAGGACGGCGGGTTCATCCACAGGCGCATGGCCCAGGAGACGGCGGTGCACGCCTGGGACGCGCTCCGCGCGATCGGCGGCCCGGCCGCGCTGCCCGTCGACGTCGCCGTCGACGGCGTGGACGAGTTCCTCGCCTACTTCCTCGGACTGGCCGAGGCCCTGGACCTGCCCCGCGAGCCGGTCGGCCCGGTCGGCGTGGTCGTGCTGACCTGCACCGACGCCGACCTGTCGTGGACGGTGGACCACACCGGCCAGCACTGGCGGCTCGCCCACGGCGCGCACCGGGCCGACACCACGGTGGAGGGCACCGCCTCCGACCTGCTGCTGGCGCTGTGGCGGCGCATCGGGACCGACACCCTCAGGATCGACGGGGACGGTGAGGCCCTCGCGCGGTTCCTCAGAGTGGCCGAGACCGAGTGAACCCCGGTGCCCTGTGCCGGTCGGCCGGGGCACCGTACCCAAAAACCCCGTGCCGGTCGGCGGCCTCGCGTGTTAGCGTCGCCGCCATGTTGGACAGGCCCGCGAACGTCGACGAACACCACCTCCGGGACGCGCTGGCGGACTGGGGCATCCACACGGAGGCGCTGGCGCACCTACCCCTGGGGTTCGGCGACCACCACTGGAGCGCCACCGACACCTCGGGTCGGCGCTGGTTCCTCACGCTGGCCGACCTCGAACACAAACCCTTTCTCGGCGGGGACGCCGACACCGTCCTGCGGAACCTGCGACGGGCCATGGACGCCGCCGCGGACCTGCACGACGGACACGGCCTCGGTTTCGTCGTCGCGCCGCTGCGCTCGGGGGAGGGGGCCACGGCCGTGCGGATCGGCGACCGCTACGCCCTCAGCGTCTTCCCGCACACACAGGGCACTCCCGGCGACTTCGGGCAGGAACTCACCGCCGACCAGCGCGGGCGGGTCCTGGACACCCTCGCCCGCCTGCACCGGCGTACCCCGCCGAGCGGCCTGCGGGCCACGCCGCCGACCCTGGAGGGCGCCGACCGGCTGGCGGAGCTCGCCGCGGACCCCGGCGCTATCGGTGACCACGGGCCCTTCTCCGCGCCGACCGCCGAACTCCTGGCCGAACACGGGGCTCTGCTGGGGGCGCGCCTGGACGAGTTCGGCCGACGCGCGGCCCGGGTCACCCCCACCCGGAAGGTCACCACGCACGGCGAACCCCACCCGGGCAACCTCCTGTGGCGTTCGGCCGGACCGCTCCTCGTGGACTGGGACACGGTGGGGCTGGCCTCCCCCGAACGCGACCTGTGGCTGGTCACCGACGACCCCGACGAGCTCACCCGCTACACCGAGGCCACCGGCTACCGGCCCGACCCCGGGCTCCTGGCCCTGTACCGACTGCGGTGGGACCTCCAGGACGTCGTGGAGTTCGTGGACTGGTTCGCCGCCCCGCACCAGCGCGGCCCCGACACCGAACAGACCTGGCGGGACCTCGGCTCCCTCGTGCGGGGGTTGGCGGGCTGAGAGCCCGGCAGCGGCCCCGTCAGCCGCCGACCAGCGGCACGAACACCCGCAGCGCTGCCGGTCGCTTGCGGAAGACCACCTCCGGCGCACCCTCCACGACCTCGCCGTCCACGGCGAGCAGGCGGGGCTCGTCCGGGATCGCCAGGGTCAGCGAGCCGGTCAGGCGCTCCGAGTAACCGGCCCCCGACGCGGTACGCGCGAACAACACGTCCGCCACGGCCCGGAGCCGGGGGAACGGTGACCGCGCGCACAGTACCCGCACGTCCAGGCGCCCGTCGTCCAGGCGTTCGCGCAGCCCCGGCACCCGGGCGTGGGTCCGGTACCGGCAGTTGCCCACGAACGCCCACCAGACCTTCACGGGTCGGCCGTCCACCAGAGCGGGGGTGGGGCGCACCTCCCGCAGGTCGCGCCAGAGGGCGAGTGCGAACGCGGGCCACTTGCCGATCCGTTCGGCCCACCGGTCCCGGCGCTCCACCATGCGCGGGTAGGACCCGAACGACGACGTGTTGAGGAAGACGCGCCCGTTCACCTCTCCGACGTCCACCCGCCCCAGCCGGGCCCCGGAGTAGGCGCGCAACGCGGTCTCCACCGAGGTCAGGCCCAGGGTGCGCGCGAAGTTGTTCAGGGTGCCGTCCGGCAGTACCAGGAGCGGCCGGTCGTGCCTCAGGGCCGCGACGGCCCCGGCGTTCACCGTGCCGTCACCCCCGGCCACGGCCAGGACGGCGCTGTCGCGGGCCGCCTCGTCCATCACGGCGGCGACGTCGTCGTCGGCGGACAGCGGCACGATGCGGGCGCGGGGCAGCTGGCGCGCGACCCGGGTGGTGGTGTCGGCGGTGGTCAGTGAGGGCACCCCGGTGTCCCCGCCGCGCGGGTTGACGACCACGGTCACGCCCGCGCCCTCCGGGTCCGTGTCGGCCTCGCCCGCGGGAACGGTGTCCGCGCCGAAGACGAGTTCGGGGCGCGGCGGGAGCAGCGCCCGGGCGAGCAGCGCGGAGGCGGCGCCGACCGCGACCCCGCCGAGGACGTCGCCGGGATAGTGGACCCCGCTGTGCACACGGGAGAAGGCGACCGCGCCCGCGATCACCGACACCAGGGCGGACAGCGGAGCGGGGGCGTCGGAGATCACGCCGCCCGCGTAGCCCGCCGCTGCCGCGGTGTGTCCGGACGGGAACGACGAGCTGGTGTAGGTGCGGTAGGGGACGCGGGCGGCCGGCACTCCCGAACTGTCCGGTCGGGGGCGGCGCGCCAGGTACTTGATCGCGGTGGCCCCGGCGTTGGCCAGCCCGGCGGCGACGATCGCCCGCAGCGCGGTGCGGCGCAGGCGAGGCCCGCCGGTGACCGCGAGGGTGGCCGAGACCAGGACCCAGGGAGCCATGTTGTCGGTGCTCTGGACGAACTTCGGCGTGTGGCTGTCGAGGGCGGGGACGCCCACTCGCGTCACCCGGTCGTACACGCGTCGGTCGATGCGGTGGAGTCGAGGGAGGAACGGCATGGGGCCAGCCTGACCCTTTGGGGGTGAGATGTCGATCAGGCGCGCTTCGTCCCCTCCGGACCGGCGTCAGCGCGGGCGGGGCGGAACCCGGGGATGACGACTGGGGAAGGGCCGTCGCCCCCGGGTGCCGCGGCCCGGTCGCCGCTGTCACCCGTATGGGTCCACTCTGAGGTTAGCCTGTCCTACTCGGCTGGGGGTGGGATTCTCGTCACTGTCCGAGTTCGCCCCTGTGTGGCCGGTTCCGGCCCTGGGGAAGACGTTTCGGAGGGGGCCACGGAGAGTACGTCCATGGGCGTTCCCCCCACAGGAAGGGCACCCATGTCCACCACCGAGACCCCCGACCCGATCCACGTCGTGGTCCTGCACTCCGAACAGCCGATCACCGAGGACCTCGCCGAACTCCACCCCGACCGCAGGGTCACCGTGCTCACCGACGGCGCGCCCGGTGAGGTCGGCGACGGTGCCGAGCTCGTCGACGTCGTGTCCATGCCGCGTGCGGAGTGGACCGACCAGCTCGCCCGCTGGGCCAGGGGCGGTGAGGTGGACGTGGTGAGCGCCGACGCGACCTGCCAGGAGGAGTGCGACGCGCTCCGGGCCGGTCTCGGGCTGGAGCCCCGGCCCGCCGCTCCCGCGGACCGCTGAACCCCGGCCCCTCCCACACCCCCGGGGTGCCAGCCCGGGCCCGAGCCGCCACTGCTAGGTTGTCGTGCGCGCGACGGTCGGCCGTGGCGAACGACGCTCGGCCCGGTGCCCCGCACGGAGCCGGGGCGTCGACCCCGCCGGGCCGCGCGACGTCCGGCGCGCCCCCTCCTCCGCCGCACACCCGTGGGAAGTACGCGTGAGCACCACCTCCACCCCGAAGCCCTCCGCCGAGACGGGGGCCGGTTCCACTCCCGCAAGACGGGCCGACCGCGTCTGGGAGGTGGTGGGCTGGGTCGGGTTCGGCCTGGTCGTGGGATCGTTCCTGGCCGCGTTCCTCGTGCTCCGGCGGGTGGAGGGCGACGACTTCGGTTGGGCGCTGCTGCTCCCCGAGGAGGGACGCGGAGTCTGGCAGTTCCCGCTCTTCCTGGCTGCGGTGGTGGTCTACGCCCTCGTCCGCCGGAATCTGCGCGAGCCCGCCCCCGACCCGGACGGGCTGGTCACCCCCGGGTTCTTCGCACTCCTGTTCTCCGTGCTGGCGCTCCTCCAGTTCACCCTCTGGACCAACCTGCCGCAGACCTCCTTCGTGTTCACCGCCGAGCTGTTCGACAAGCGGTACGGCGTCCGGTCCGACGACGTGGCTCTGTGGGGAACCGCTCTTCCGCTGCTGTTCGGCCTGATCCTTCTGCTGGCCTCCCACCGCTGGCCCCGGACCGGAACCCGCGCCCGGCGCTGGTGGTTGGCCCCGTTCGTGATCGGTGTCGCGCTCTCCCTGCTCGCCGACCCCGCGGCGCGGGCCCTGTCCGAGTACGTGCCCACCAGGCACACCTCCCTGGGCCAGGTTCCGGACGCGGCCCCCTACCCCGACTCGGTCACGCGACTGGGCTGGGAGTGGCGGCCGCCCGAGGGAGTCTCCGTGCGGCATGTCGAACGCGGGCCCCTCGGACCGGTCGTCGCGGTCTCCGACGGCGTGGTCGGCCTGGACGGCGGGACGGGAGAGGAGCTGTGGAGCTACCGGCGCCCGGGCGGTGACGTCCAGGTGACCCTGCACCCGGGGTCGGACCGCGCCCAGGTGGTCCTGCGGTCGAACGAGACCGCCGTTGGCTGGAACGAAGGGGGTGACCACCTGCGCGGCGGCGTGGTGGTCCTGCTCGACACGTCCACGGGGCGGATCGAGGAGGAGTTCGAGGCGGACTCCCTCGGTTCGAGCGACGACACCGAGCGCCTGCTGCCCGGGTTCGTGCTCGCGGCCGGTGAACGTTTCGGTGACATGGAACTGGGCGTGAGCGCGACCGGCGACTCCGACCGCCTGTGGTCGTTCCCGGTTCCCGGTGGCCGGGACGAGGTCGAGGACGGCATGGTGTGCGGCACCGTCGAGCTGCGACTCGACTCCGGGACCGGGGGGAGCAATCTGCTGGTGCGGGGCGACCAGGTCCTGGTCTCCTACCGGTGCGCCGACATGGGCGACTTCGAGAGCGAGTGGGAGGCCCGTGACCTGGTCAACTCCTCCGACGAGCGGTTCGTCACCCACCTGGTCGCCCTGGACCTGCGCACCGGTGAGGAGCGGTGGCACCGCACCTGGGACGCCTCCGACGGGGCCTACGGCCAACGCGTCTACCTCAGCGACGGCGGCCCGGTCCTGAACCCCGGGGCCGCACCGGTCGTCGTGGTGGCGAACATGCTGGACGAGGGGTCCGTCATCCTGGACGCGCGGGACGGCTCGGACGTGCTCACCAACGAGGACAACGCTCGGTTCACTGGGGTCGTCCAAGCCGACACCGAGGGTGCGGTCACCGCCGAACTCGACCGGAGCCCGGACCGGGAGGAGGACTCCGACCTCGTCGTCGAACGGCGGGACTCCTCCGGAGAGGTCGTCGGAACGGTCCGCCTTCCCGCGTCGATCCGGCCCACCAAGAACTCCGGGGCCACCGAGGGCAGCACGGTGGGCCTCACCGGCGGGGTGGCCCAGGCGGCCCTGGACGCCCGGGAAGCGCAGAAGCGGGGTGCCCTCGTGCTCACCGCCGCGGACTTCCGGGCCACCGACCCCGGGTTCGGTGAGCCGACCGCCGGCACGGGTGTGCTGACCGGACAGGTCGAGCGCTGGGAGAGCTCCCTCCGCCTGAGCGACGGTCCCCGGCCGCGTGCGCTCGCGGTCCCCGGAGCGGTGGTCTCCTACCTGAGCCGGGAGGGCGGGCACGTGTACGGCTGGCAATCCTGACCCACCCGAAGCAGCTGCCCTCTCGGTTTCCGTGAAACTTTTCCGAAAGGGACCCATCCGCTCCGCGACCCGCTCCGAATCACCGGTACCAGCCACACACCGGTTTCGCGAGAGGGCACATGAGCACACACCACACGGGGCGCCGCCGGGTCGCGGTCATCGGCGGCGGGGTCTCCGGACTGACCGCCGCCCACGTCCTGGCCCGTCACGACGACGTCACGCTGTTCGAGGCCGACGACCGCCCCGGCGGGCACGCGCACACCCACCGGATCGCCGCGCCCCACGGCACCGAACTGTGCGTGGACAGCGGCTTCATCGTGCACAACCGGCGCACCTACCCCCACCTGCTGCGGCTCTTCGACGAACTCGGCGTGACCACCCGGCCCACCGAGATGAGCCTGTCGGTGAGCTGCGGGGGGTGCGGCCTGGAGTACGCGGGCGCGCGCGGGCCGCGCGCCCTGTGGCCGTCCGGGTCCCGGCGCCGCGTCGCCCACGTCCGGATGCTGCTCGACATCCCGCGGTTCCACGGGGCCGCCCGCCGCCTGCTCTCCGTCGCGCGCAGGGCCGACCCCGAGGGCACGGCGATCGGCCCCACCCTGGGGGAGTTCGCCGAGCGCCACCGGTTCGGACCGTACTTCACCGGGCACTTCCTCCTGCCCCTGGTCTCGGCGGTCTGGTCCTGCCCGGCCGGGACCGCCCTCGACTACCCGGCCCGCCACCTGTTCACCTTCCTCGACCACCACGGCATGCTCGGAGTCTGGGGCTCACCGCGCTGGCGCACCGTGGAGGGCGGCTCCCACACCTATGTGGAGCGCGTGCTCAAGGGCCTGCACACCGTCCGCCTCGGCACTCCGGTGCGCGGCCTGGCCCGCGACGGCGACGGAGTGCGGCTGCGCACCGACACCGAGGAGCTGCTGTTCGACGCCGCCGTGGTCGCCACGCACGCCGACCAGGCCCTGGCGCTGCTCGACGCCCCCACGGACGACGAGCGGGAGGTACTGGGCGCCTTCACCTACGCCCGCAACCGCGTCCTGCTGCACACGGACACCTCGGTCCTGCCCTCGGACCCCGCCACCTGGGCCTCCTGGAACCACCGGCTGGCCACGTGCGAGCCGGGCCGCGCTCCGGTACGCGTCAGCTACCACATGAACCGCCTCCATGGGCTGCCCGGCGACACCGACTACGTGGTCACGCTCAACGACGACGACGGCGTCGACCCCGACCGGACCGTCGCCGCCATGGACTACGCCCACCCCGTGTTCACCCCCGAGTCGGTCGCCGCGCAACGACGCCTGCGCACCCTCGACACCCCACTCGTGGCCTTCGCCGGAGCCCACCACGGCTGGGGCTTCCACGAGGACGGGTGCCGGGCCGGGGTCGAGGCCGCCGCGGCCCTGGGGAGGCGGTGGTGACCCCCGCCCTCTACGAGGCGGAGGTACGGCACACCCGCGCCGCACCCCTGCGGTACGCGTTCGCGCACCGCACCCACTACTGGCTGGTCGACCTGGACGACCCGCCCCGCCTCCCGTGGCCGTTGCGCGCGCTGGCCGGGTTCCACCCCGCCGACCACGGGGGCGGCCGCTCCGCCACCCTGAGGTCCGACATCGTCGCCCACCTGCGCGCGCACGGGGTCGACCTGGAGGGCGGGCGGGTGCTCATGCTGGCGCACGCGCGCGTGTTCGGCCACGTGTTCAACCCGCTGACCGTCTACTGGTGCCACGACCCCGACGGCGCGCTCCGCGTGGTGGTCGCCGAGGTCCACAACACCTACGGCGAGCGGCACCGGTACCTCCTCCATCCGGACGAGCACGGGCGGACCACCGTGCCCAAGGCCCTGTACGTGTCCCCCTTCAACGCGGTGGACGGAGAGTACCGGCTGGCTCTGCCCGTCCCCGGGGAGCGGCTCGCGCTCACCGTCGCGCTCCACCGCGAGGGCCAACCGCCCTTCACCGCGTCGGTACGCGGGCGCCGCCGACCCGCCACACCCGGCCAGCTCCTGCGCCTGTCCCTGCGCCACCCGCTGGCACCGCTGGTCAACGCCGCGCGCATCCGCCTTCACGGCGTGCGGCTGTTCCTGCGCGGCCTCCCGGTGCGGCCCCGTCCCGCCCCGGGCGCCCGCACCGCCCCCGCACCGTGCCCGGAACCGGTCCCGCACGGTCCCGGACACCCACGACGACGAGGATAGCGACCATGACCACGACCCACCCCCGCCCGACCGGCCCTGCCGACCCGCACCGTTGGCCCGACGTCGCCCGGGTCCCGTCCGGCGCCCTGCGCACCGCCGTGGCCCGTCTGCTCGCCGACCGCGCGCTCCCCGCGGCCGGGGTCCACCGGCACGAGGGCCCCCAGCCGCCGCCCGCGGCCCTCATCCGGGACGGCGCTCCGGTGCTGTGGCTGCGCGACCCGGACGCCTTCCACGCGCGCCTGGCCCACGACGGCCTGATCGGGTTCGGCGAGTCGTACATGGCGGGGGAGTGGGACTCCCCGGACCCCGTCACCGTGCTCACCCGACTCGCCGAGCGCTACGAGGACCTCGTCCCCCGGCCGCTCCAGCCCCTGCGCCACCTCACCCTGCCGCGCCGACCGGCCTCGGACCGCAACACCCGTGACGGCGCCCGCCGCCACATCAGCCACCACTACGACCTGTCCAACGAGCTCTTCGCGCTCTTCCTCGACCGCACCATGACCTACTCGTCGGCGCTGTTCTCCGACGACGACCCGCGCGACTCCGAAGGCCTGGCCCGGGCACAGGAACGCAAGACCGACCGGCTGCTGGACGCGGCGGGGGTCACGGACGGCACCAGTCTGCTGGAGATCGGCACCGGCTGGGGGGAGCTGGCCGTGCGCGCCGCGCGCAGGGGCGCCCGCGTCACCTCCCTCACCCTGTCCACCGAACAGCGCGACCATGCACGCGCGCGCGTGGCCGCGCTGGGACTGTCCGACCGGGTGTCCGTCGAACTGTGCGACTACCGGGACGCCACCGGCAGCCACGACGCCGTGGTCAGCTGCGAGATGGTCGAGGCGGTCGGCGCCCGCTACTGGCCCGCCTACTTCCGGGCCCTGGACCGGCTGGTCCGGCCGGGCGGGCGCGTCGCCCTCCAGACCATCACCATGGAGCACCGGCTCATGCGGGCCTCCCGGGGCTCCTACACGTGGATGCACAAGTACGTGTTCCCCGGCGGGCTGATCCCCTCGGTCACCGCCATCCGCGAGCGGATCGCGGACGGGACCGGCCTGCGGATCACCGACCGCCTCGCCTTCGGCCACGACTACGCCGACACCCTCAGGGTGTGGCGGGAGAACTTCACCGCGGCGGCCGAAGAAGTCCGCGCCCTCGGGTTCGACGACACCTTCCGCCGTATGTGGTCCTTCTACCTGGCCTACTGCGAGGCGGGCTTTCGCTCGGGGATCATCGACGTCGAGCAGATCACCATGGAGCGTGCCCGATGACCGCCACCGCGCCGCTGCTCAACCTCGCCGTCACCGCCGCCGTGGTCGGCGCGGTCATGCTCACCGCGTTCGCCTTCGGCGTGCGGCTGGGCCGCCACAGCGTGGTCGACGTCGCCTGGGGGCTCGGCTTCGTGGGCGCCGCCCTGTCCACGGCGGTGCTGGCCACCGCCTCGGGCGCGGGCGACCCCGCTCGGACCTGGCTGCTGGCCGCCCTGACCACCGTGTGGGGCGTGCGCCTGGCCGCGCACATCGGGCTGCGCGCCCGTGGGAAGGGGGAGGACCCCCGCTACGAGCGGTTCCTCGCCCGGGCGCCCGGGAACCCGCACCTGTACGCCCTGCGCGTGGTCTACCTGCTCCAGGGTTCCCTGGTGGTGCTGATCTCGCTCCCCCTCCAGGTCGCGGCGTACACCGCCGGTCCGCTGGGATGGCTGGCCCTGCTGGGGGTGCTCGTCTGGCTGGCCGGATTCCTCTTCGAGTCCGTGGGAGACGCCCAGCTGGCCCGGTTCAGAGCCGATCCCGCCCACCGGGGCCGGATCATGGACCGGGGGCTGTGGGCCTGGACCCGGCACCCGAACTACTTCGGGGACGCTCTCGTGTGGTGGGGTCTGTTCCTGGTCGCGTCCGGGTCCTGGTGGGTGCTGCTCACCCTGCCCGCGCCCCTGGTGATGACCTACCTGCTCACCCGCGGCTCGGGACAGCGCCTGCTGGACGAACACATGAAGGGCCGCCCCGGCTGGGCGGAGTACGCGCGACGCACCAGCGCCTTCCTGCCCCGGCCCCCGAGGCGGGCCGACGGGTGACGGAAAGGAGCCCCCGGCCGACAGGTGTGGAGTGGCCCGGCCGGGGGCGGTTCGTGCGGCGGGAGCGCTCAGGCGCCCGCGCCGGTGTCCGTGTCGTCGCCGATCCGCACGACCACGGCCTTGGGCTCGGTGAAGAACTCCCGGCTGTAGGTGCCGCCCTCACGACCCAGCCCGGAACGCCCGACCCCGCCGAAGGGCGCGCGCAGGTCGCGGACGAAAAAGCAGTTGACCCACACCGTGCCCACCCGCAGCGAGGCGGCCACACGGTGGGCCCGGGACAGGTCCTCGGTGAACAGCATCGCGTTCAGGCCGTAGGGGCTGTCGTTGACCTCCGCCACCACCTCGTCCTCGGTGTCGAACGGGGTGACCGTCACCAGCGGGCCGAAGATCTCCTCCGTACGGTGGGGGGCGTCCTTCGGCAGGCCCGTGATGACCGTGGGCCGGACGAACAGCCCCGAACCGGCCCCGCCGGTCTCCACGGAGCCGCCCCACGCGGTGACGGTGTCCAGGTACCCGGTCACCTTGTCGTGGTGGGCTTCGGAGGAGAGCGGACCCAGCAGGGTGCCCGGGTCCTTGGGGTCGCCCGGCACCAGCCGTTCGGCCGCCGCGCACAGGCGCCGGGTGAACTCCCCGACCACCGACCGGTGCGCGTACAGGCGCGACCCCGCCAGGCACACCTGTCCGGCGTTGGTGAAGGCGGCGCGCACCGACCACTCGACGGCCTGGTCGAGGTCGGCGTCGGCGAACACCACGTTGGCGCCCTTGCCGCCCAGTTCCAGGCTGACCGGGGTGAGGTGGGTGGCGGCCGCCCGCGCGACGGCCACCCCGGTGGAGCTCTCGCCGGTGAAGGTGATCCGGTCGACCCCCGGGTGGGCGGTCAGCGCCGCGCCCGCCGAGTCGGGGCCGTAGCCGTGCACCACGTTGAGCACCCCGGGCGGCATCCCGGCCTCCAGCGCCAGCCGGGCCAGCATCGTCACCGAGACGGGGGAGTCCTCCGCGGGCTTCAACACGACCGTGTTCCCCCAGGCCAGCGCGGGCGCGATCTTCCAGCTCGCCAGCATGAGGGGGAAGTTCCACGGCGCGATCGCCACCACGACCCCGGCCGGTTCGTAGCGTGTGTAGGCGTGGTGGCCGGTGTCGGAGGGGTAGACCTCGGCGGGGGTGAGACAGGCGTGGTCGGCGAAGAAGCGCAGATTCTCGGCGGTGCGCGGAACGTCCTTGGTAAGGCTCTGGGTCACCGGTTTGCCCATGTCACGGGTGTCGGCCAGGGCCAGGAGCTCGCGGTTCTCCAGGACCAGGTCGGCCAGGCGGTGCAGGATCGTCCGCCGCTCGGCGGCGCCCATGCGGGGCCAGGGGCCGGTGTCGAACGCGCGTCGGGCGGCGGCCACGGCCAGGTCGGCCTCGGCGGCCCCGCCCAGGGGCAGGCGTGCCCAGGCCGTGCCGGTGTACGGGTCGACACTGTCAAAGTGCGCGCCGTCCCCGGCGGTGACCTCCTCACCGCCGATGACATGACCGAACACCTCGACGTCCGGCTGTTGCCCGGCCATGTCAGTTCCCCTTCGACGTGTGTCTGTCGACGGCGTCGCCCGCGTCGGTGCCGGGCGGTGTGTCCAGGCCGCGCCGCTCGGCCAGGGTGGTGCCCCCGGCCGACCACAGGGCGGGCGGCACCTCGCGGACGATGACGCGGACGCTGCTGGCGGGGGTGTCCAGGCTCGTCTCGACCGCCTCGTGCACCGCCTTCATGAGCGCGCGCAGCCGGGCGGGGTCCCGGCCCTCGGTGAGGGTCACTTCGATCAACGGCAAGGGAACTCTCCTGTGCGGGGGTCGGGCCGGTGCGGGGCCGGGTCAGGGACGGCGCGGCCGCCGCCCCCGACCGGTCGGGTCAGTCCTGGAGGGTCAGCTCGGACATCTCGATCGGTTCGTGCAGGACGCCGGTGGCCAGCAGCAGGTCGTTCCAGCGGGCCAGTTCGTCAACGTCCACCGCGCCCTCGGTCCACACCGGCAGCTCCATGGCCTCGGCCTGCTCCTCGGTGGTCTCGGAGTAGGTCTGCACGATCTCGGCGGCGAGGGCCGGGTCCTCGGCGAGCATGCCGTTGGCGCGCTCGATCGCCCGCGCGAAGCCCTCGACGGTGGTCGGGTTGGCGGCCACGAACTCGTCCGCCATGCCGATGCCCGAGACCGGGATGGCCTCCGCGACGCCGGTGTAGGAGGAGAACACCTTGCGGGCCCCGTCCTTCTCGGCGCCGCTGCGGAACGGCTCGACCAGCCAGACCGCGTCCACCGCGTCCGACTCCAGGGCGGGCAGCATGTCCGGGAAGGGGTACTCCACGAACTCGATCCCGGCGGTGTCCACCCCCTGCTCCTCCAGCGCGGCGGCGATGCTCACGTCACC
The DNA here is from genome assembly GCF_040635075.1 of Nocardiopsis sp. NPDC007018. Lineage (NCBI taxonomy): Bacteria > Bacillati > Actinomycetota > Actinomycetes > Streptosporangiales > Nocardiopsidaceae > Nocardiopsis > Nocardiopsis sp. NPDC007018. Next base: position 88,652 of record NZ_JBEYHA010000008.1, on the reverse strand, counting down.
GATGTTGTTGAGCGTGTTGACCGCGATGGTCGTGCCGGCGAGGTCGGCGGGTCCCTCGATGGACGAGTCGTCGTTGACGTAGATGCCCGCGGTCTCCTCGGTGCCGCGCACGCCCTCGGCGACGATGGTGACACCGATGTACTGGCTCTCGGCGAGGAAGAAGGACGGATAGCTCGCGAAGGCCGCCTGGAGGTCGTCGGAGACCATCGCCGGAACGGCCGCCGCTCCGCCCTGGACAGGCTGGGCGGAGACGTTCAGGCCCTCCTCGTCGAAGAAGCCCTCCTCGATGGCGATGAAGACGGAGGCGTGGTCGATGATCGGCGTGATGCCCACGATCAGGGTCGTGACCTCGTCGGTGGGGCCGTCGTCGGACTCGGCGGAGGAGCCGGAGCAGGCGGTGGCGGCGAGCGCGAGGGCGGCGCCCGCGCAGGCGAAGGTCCAGCGCCCGCTCTTCGGGGTGTTCTCGGTCATAATCATCATGATGGATAAGCGCCTAGGGGGGTTGGCAGGGCACGGCCGGGGGCCGCGCTCCCGGCGGGTTGCTCGGTCAGTGGTTGCTGGGCTGGTGGTGGAGGGGTTCCGGCACCCGCTCGGAGGGGCGCCGGATCAGGCGTGCGACCTCGCCGCGCAGGGCGACGAACTCCCGTAGTTCCTTGGTCTCGATCTGGTCCCTCGGCTGGGGGAGCGGCACGTCGATGGTGGTCACGACCGTCGTGGGCGGGCCCGAGAGCACGACCACGCGGTCCGCGAGATAGACGCTCTCGTCGATGTCGTGGGTGACGAAGACGATGGTCATGTCGTAGCGTTCCCGCACCTTCAGGACCAGGTCCTCCAGGTCCTCGCGGGTCTGCGCGTCGATGGAGGCGAACGGTTCGTCCATCAGCAGGACCCCCGGCTGGTAGGCCAGGGCCCGGGCGATGGCCACCCGCTGCTGCATGCCGCCGGAGAGCTGGCTGGGGTACCTGCCGGTGTGGCCCTCCAGCCCGACGGCGGCCAGCGACTCGCGCACCCGCCGTTGGGCCTCCGCGCGTCCCAGACCCAGGTGGCGCAGGGGGAAGCGGACGTTGCCCGCCACCGTCTGCCACGGGTACAGGGAGCGGGCGTAGTCCTGGAAGACCATCGCCAGCCCCTCGGGGACCCCCTTCACGGGCCGTCCCTGGAAGGAGACCTCGCCTCCGGTGGGACGCTGGAGCCCGGAGAGGATGCGCAGCAGGGTGGTCTTGCCGCAACCGGAGGGCCCCACCACGGAGACCAGCTCGCCCTCGGCGACCGAGAAGCTGATGTCCGCGAGCGCGGTGTGCGCCGTGGCACCGCTCCCGTAGGTGTGCGTCAGACCGCTGACGTCGAGCATGGGTGTGGTCCTCATGGTCGGGGCCTCACGGGCCCACGGGGTCGGAACTGGGGCGGTTGGCGATCCGGTGCCAGGCCAGCAACCGGTGCTCCACCGCGGTCAGTGCGAGGTTGAGCAGGTAGCCGAGGACCCCCAGGAGAGCGATCCCGGCCCACATGTCGAGGATCTGGAAACCGCGTTGGGCCTGCACGATGTGGTAGCCGATCCCCCCGGTCGCGGCGACCATCTCGGAGATGACCATCAGGATCAGGCCGAGCGCGAGGGCCGTACGCACCCCCGCGAGGATCTTCTGCGAGGCGCCCGGGAGGACGATGCGCGTCAGCCTGGTGTGGAACGGAACCCCGAACACCCTCGCCGTCGCGTGCTTGAGGGGGTCGATGGAGCGCACCCCCTCGATGGTGTTGATCAGGATCGGCCAGGACGCTCCGAAGCCGATCAACAGGACCCGCATCAGGTCGTCCCGGCCGAACAGGACGAGGAACAGCGGGATGAGCGCGGGCGGCGGCAGGGCGCGGGCGAACTGGATGACCGGGTCGACGTAGTCGCCGACCCGCCGGTTCAGGGCGATCGCCACCCCGAGCGCGACCGCCGTGACGGTGGCCAGGGCCAACCCGGTGAGCATGCGCCCCAGGCTCGGCAGGACGTCGTCGCGCAAGCCGTCGCTCAGCCAGGCCTCGGGGGCGGGCAGCCACAGTTCGCCCGCGCGCGCCAGGAACTCGGTGGGCGGCGGGAAGAACGGCGAACGCGCGTTGAGCGCCGCCAGTTCCCAGACCAGCAGCAGCCCGGCCAGGACCGCCCACCGCAGGAGGAACGACCCCAGGGCGCGTCCGGTACGACCGGCGCGGGCCGGTGACCGGTGTCCCCGGCCCCGGTCCACCGGGGCGGGCCGCACCACACCGGGCCCACACGTGTCCGAGGGGGGTTCGGTGGTCGGGAACGTCTTCACGTCTGTGCCTCCATCAGGCGCTTCCAACGGAAGAGCCGGTGCTCACCGGCGCGCAGGAGACCGTTCACGGCCACACCCAGCAGACCGGCCACGATCGTTCCCGCGTAGACCATGTCGGTGTTGGCGCCGCCCGAACTCATGCGCAAGATCCAACTGCCCAGCCCCTCGGCGGCGCCCGCGAGCAGTTCGGCGCTGACGGTGACGATCAGCGCGATCGCCGCCGAGATGCGTACCCCGGCGGCGACGAAGGGGGCGGTGGACGGAAGGACCACCCGGGCCAGGACCGCCAGGCGAGGAACGCCGAACACCCGCGCCGACTCCCGGGCCAGGGGTTCCACGGCGCGCACCCCGTACAGGGTGTTGAAGAGGATCGGCCACAGGGCCGCGTAGGTCACCAGGGCGACCTTCATCTCGGCGCCCTGGCCGAACACGAGGATGGCGACCGGGATGAGGGCCACGGAGGGGATCGGGCGGAGGAACTCCACCACCACCGAGGAGGCGCGCTCGACCCAGCGCAGTGAACCCAGGAGCAGGCCCAGTCCGACACCGGCGAGCGTGGCCAGTCCGAGCCCGGTGAGGGCGGCGGTCAGCGTCGCGGCGACCTCGGCGAGGAAGACGGGGTCGACGACCAGCCCCGCGGTGTTGGCCAGCACCACCGAGACGGGGGGCAGCGCCGAGGAGTCCACGCCCCAGCGGGCCAGGGCCTCGGCGATGCAGAGGGCGGCGACCACGCCGACCAGCCCGCGGCGTAGGGTACCCAGGGTCGACGTGCGCGCACTGTGGGCCCTGCGGTCACGGTACGTGATGGTGCTCTGAGGGGTCACGTCGGAACGCTCCAGGGGGATGACGGAATGCAATCACTCTATTGATTATGGTTAATATGTCAACGTGTGCCCCCCGAACTCCACGAAGCCCGCCTCGTCGGCCCTCCCGTCCGGTTCAGCCCCGCGGGGCGGGGGCGCTGCTGCGCGGTGGAGTGTGCGCCTCTGCCGCACGTCTGGCCAGTCGCGCGTCCCCCGAGGCGATCGCGTCCACCAGGTCGCGGTGGAGCTGGAGATTGGCCTCGAAACCCGCCGCGAAGCCGGGGTCCGGCGCGATCTCGCGCACCGACTCGCGGGCGGTGTCCAGCAGCGACACGTAGAGGGTGCACAGCAGCCGGTTGGGCGAGATCCGCGCGATCTCCTCGTGCAGTTCCCAGTTGCGCGCCAGGTAGCCCGCCGGGTCGTCCCTGAGGTCGGCCATGAGCGCCACGATCTCCCGCAGACGCCCGATCTGCTCCTCCCCGGCCTCCCGGGCCGCGTGCTCGGCGATGGTCACCTCCAGCGCCTCGCGGACCTCCAGGCTGTTGGCGACCGACAGCGCGTCGTCACCCAGCCCGAGGATGAGGTGGCTCAGCCGGATGTGCGCGCTGGGGGAGCTCACGAAGATCCCCCCGCGCGGTCCCGGGCGCGCCTCGACCAGGCCCCGCGTCTCCAGGAGCCGGACCACCTCGTTGAACGTCCCCACCGAGACCTCGAAGCGCTGGCGCAGCTCCTCCTTGGTGCCGAGGCGGTCACCCGGTTCGACCTGCTTGTTCATGATGATCTCACTGATGTGGCGCACCACGCCCTCAGCCTTGGACATGCGCTCGGGAAGAGGGCCGCCAACGGTGGGCCAGTCGCTGAAACGATTCGCCATAATGATCATAACTATAGGACCTTCCCGCGAATCACCCTGGTGAGCGGCCTGCGACCAGGTCCGACGCGTACTGCGCGCGCCCCGAGGCACGCGCCCGGCCCGTGCCGCGGCCCCCCTTCCCCGCACGCCGCCGCCCCCGCTCCCACCCCCACCCCCGCAGGAGATCCCGTGGACCCCACGACGACCGACGCGCTGATCACGGCCGGGTCCGCCCTGTCCCGGCACGGTCTGGTCGACGCCTTCGGACACGTGTCGACCCGCACCCCCGACGACGGCTGGGCCATGACCCGTGGCGTCCCCCTCGACTCGCTGGGCCCCGAGGACGTTCGCCCCTTCGACCCCGGCGCCGACACCCTCGGCCCCGACCTGCCCAAGGAGGGGTGGATTCACCGCGCCGTCGTCCGGGCCCGCCCCGACGCGGGCGCCGTCTGCCGCGCCCAGCCGCCCACCGCCACCGCGCTGGCCTCGGCCGGTGTCCCCATCGTGCCCCTGCACGGACAGGGGGCCTTCCTGGGGCCCGAGGTACCCGTGCACGAGGACCCCCGCCTGGTCCGCGACCCCGGCCACGCCGAACGCCTCGCCCACGACCTGGGCGGGGCCCCGGCGGTCCTCATGCGCGGCAACGGCGCCGTCACGGTCGGGGCCACCGTCGCCGAGGCGGTCGCCCTCATGTGGGTGCTCGAACGCTCCGCCGCCATGAACGCCACCGCCTCTGCCGCCGGAACCCCCCGCCCCCTCGACGAGGACGAACAGCGGGCCTGGCGCGAGGCGGCCCCGGAACTCTGCCGCCGCATCTGGCTGCACCTCGTCAACGAGGAAACCCCCCGAAGGAGACTCACGCGACCATGATCGAACTCAAGGACATCGCCTACGTGCGCTCCGGCGCGGCCGACCTGCGCGCCGCCGTCGACTTCGCCACCGACGTCGTCGGCATGGAACTGGTCCAGGAACAGGACGGCGTCGCCTACCTGCGCGTGGACCACCGACACCACTGCCTGGCCTTCGTCGAGGGCGAGTCCGGGGTGATCAGCTCCGGCTTCACCGTCGCCGACCTCGACGCGCTCGCCGCCGCCGAGACCGAACTGGAGGCGGCCGGACTGCCCGTCCGCCGCGGCAGCAAGGAGGGCGCCCGCTCCAGGAAGGTCCACGACTACCTGACCTTCGAGGACCCCTTCGGCAACCGCATCGACCTCGTCGTCGGCCAGACGCACCTGACCACCCCGGTCGCCTTCTCACGGCCCGCCGGGATCACCGAGTTCGGGCACATCTGCTTCGACGCCCCCGACATCTACGAGGCCGGGCGGTTCTGGACCACCCGGTTCAACGCGAAGGTCTCGGACTGGGTGAGCGACGTCGCCTGCCTGATGCGCATCGACCCCGTGCACCACAAGCTCGCGGTCTTCCACGGCGAGCGGCCGGGGCTCTGCCACATCAACTTCCAGGTCGAGTCGATCGACGACGTCATGCGCTCCTGGAACTTCCTCAAGAGCAAGGGCGTGGAGATCGAGCAGGGGCCGGGCCGCCACCCGCAGTCCACCGCGATCTTCCTCTACTTCAAGGGGCCCGAGGGTCTCACCTACGAGTACTCCTTCGGTGTGCGCCGCATTCCCGAGGACCAGGACTGGCAGCCCCGCTGGTTCGACCTCAACGAGCCCGGCGCGATCGACATGTGGCTGGGCGAGAACAAGCGCGTGAGCACCCAGCCCCAGGTGTCGACGGACAGCGTGCCGCTGTCCGAGTGAACCCGGCGCCCGGGCGGGGGCCGAGGCCCCCGCCCGCGCCCGCGGGCTCAGACGGACGGGATCTGCCCGCCGTCGACCCGGATGATGGAACCGTTGACGTAGGCGGCTTGCCGGCTGGCCAGGAACGCGGCCACCGCGCCGTACTCCTCGGGGTCGCCGTAACGGCCGGCGGGGACGCTGGCCCGGCCCTTGGCCCGGGTCTCCTCGAACGACAGCCCCTCCCGCTCGGCGCGGGCACGGTCCAGGGACTCCACACGCGGGGTGGCGATCCGGCCGGGAACGATGACGTTGGCGGTCACCCCGTCGGCGGCCACCTCGTTCGCGACCGTCTTGGACCAGGAGTGCAACGAGGCGCGCAGCGTGTTCGACACCCCCAGGTTCGCGATGGGCGTGATGGGACCGCCCGAGGTGCTGGTGATGATCCGGCCCCAGCCGCGCTCGCGCATCCCGCCGACCACGGCGTCGGTCAGCTCGATCACCGGGAGCACCATCGCCCCGTACATGGCCTCCCACAGGGCCGGGTCCTGCCCGAGCGCGGGGGTGGGCGGCGGACCGCCGGTGTTGTTGACCAGGATGTCCACCGGCCCGAGCGTGTCGGCCACCCGCGCGGCGACCTCGCCCGCGCGCCCGTGCTCGGCCAGGTCCCAGGCGATCCCGGCGGCGTCCGCGCCGTGCGCGCGGCAGGCCTCGACCGTGGAGGCCAGACGTCCCTCGTCACGTCCGGTCACGGCCACCCGGACGCCCTCGGCCGCCAGGGCGACGGCCATCGCCCGGCCCAGCCCGGAGCTGGCCGCGGTCACGAGCGCGACCTTGCCAGCGATTCCCAGATCCATGGTTCTCCTCAGGTTCCTACGACTGCTGACGGCATCCTGGCAGGCCGGAGGAGATCACGGAGCACCCGGGGCCTGGTCAGCGGGAATCGGTCGGCCCGCCCGGCCCCGCCAGGCTCGGCGAACGGACCCCTCCTCACCCTGGCCCGCCATGGTCGGCCCACTCCCCGAAGGACGCCCACCCATGACTGATCCGCAGGTCATCGAGGTCCCCGACGCACTGGTCTCCTCCCACACCAAGAACGGTGACGACGCCGGACGGGCCTGGATCGCGGGCCTGCCCGCACAGGTGACGGACCTGCTCGACCACTGGGACCTGCACTACGACAACGTTCTCGCCGCCGAGCGGGAACCGTGGCGGTCATCGACCCCGAACCCCTCGTCGGCGACCCGGGGTTCGACCTGTGGCCCGCGCTCGACACCGGCTGGGAGGGCGTCCGCGCCGACGCCGTACCCCGGTTGGTGCGACGCCGCTTCGACCTCCTGACCGAGGCGCTCGGGCTGGACCGCGAGCGCGCGGTCGGATGGACCCTGGCCCGGCTGCTCCAGAACACGCTGTGGGACGTCGAGGACGGACGAACCACGATCGACCCCTCCCAGACCACCGTGGCCGAGGCACTGGGCCGCCGGTGATCACGCCTCGTTGGGCACCACGACCGCGCGGCCGTTGACCTCGCCCGCCTCCAGCCTCCGGTACGCCTCCAGGGCCTCGTCCATGGAGAACCGCTCGACGTCCGGTCGGATCTGCCCCGCCCGGTACATGTCCACCACGTCCCACAGCTCCCCGACCGAACCCCAGTAGGTGTTGGTCACGTACGACTCGTACGGGTTGGTGAAGAACGAGAACTCGTGGGTGCCGCCCGCGATACCGACCACGCTCACCCGGCCGCCCTGGGCCACACAGGCGGTCGCCGTCGCCACGGTCGGGCCCGCGCCCACGAAGTCGAACACCGCGTCCACGCCCCGGCCCCCGGTCAGCTCCCTGATCCGCTCCACCTGGCCCTCTCCGGCCTCGACCGTGATCGCCCCGTTGATCTCCGCCCGCAGGCGCGCCTCCTCCTTGACGTCCGTGGCGATCACCGTCGCGCCGCTCAACGCGCGCAGGATCTGCACACCGATCTGGCCCAGGCCGCCCAGCCCGATCACCAGAGCGGACCGGCCGCCCCCGGCCAGGTGCGGCAGGGCCGCCCGGATCGCGTGATAGGGGGTCAGCCCGGCGTCGGCCAGCGGCGCGGCGGCGACCGGATCGGCGTCCCCCAACGGGATGAGGTGCCGCTCGGGCACCGTCATGTACTCGGCCATCCCGCCGTCGCGGCCCAGACCCACCGCCAGGTAGGGCATGGTCGCCGCGTTTTCGCAGTAGGTCTCCAGACCCGACGCGCACCTGCGGCAGTGCTGGCAGCCGATCGGCCCGTACACGAGGTAGGCCGCACCCAGCTCCACCCGGTCGCTCACCCCGACACCGACCGACTCCACCCAGCCCGCGCTCTCGTGACCCAGCACGAACGGCGGCTTCTGCGCCCCCGGCTGGCCCTCCTCGAACAGGCGGTACACGCTGATGTCGGAGTGGCACGCGCCCGAGCCCGCCACCCGCAGGAGGACCTCACCCGGGCCGGGCCGAGGCGTGGGAACCTCCGTGAGCGAGGGAAACTCCCCGTAGTTCTCGAACACCACTGCGCGCATGTGCCGTCTCCCCCCGCGTGAGTTCCGGCACCCCACGGGGTCACCGGGACCGGGACACGCCGCGTGCCCGGCCGTCCACGCGAAGCTAACACCGGTCCGATCCGCCCGTCACCCAAGGGGCGTGCACGGAACCGTCCTGATTGTTTGACCCCGTTCCGCCGGTCCGGGCGACGAGTTTCGGGAACGACCGAGGTCAGTACGGGTGAACACACCGCATCCCTGAGGGAGGACACCATGTTCGACAGCACCCGCGCCTTCGGCTCCTTCGCCGTCCCCGACAGCGGACGGGCCCGCGCCTTCTACCAGGACACCCTCGGCCTCACCGTCAGGGACGTCCCCGGTATGGAGGAGGAGGGCCTGTGGGAGATCGACCTCGGCAACGACCGGGCCGTCCTCGTCTACCCCAAGCCCGACCACCGGCCCGCCGTGTTCACCGTGTTCAACCTGACCGTCGACGACATCGACGCCGCCGTCGACGCGCTCGCGGAACGGGGGGTCACCATGCTCAGGTACGACGGCTTCGACCACGACGAGAAGGGGATCGTCAGGGGCGGCAGGCCGCTGGTCGCCTGGTTCACCGACCCTGCGGGCAACGTCATCGGCCTCGTCCAGGAGTGAGCCCGGGCCCACCCGAGGGGGAGGACACCCTCGGGTGGCATCGCCCGGATGTCCCCCGCGCCGGGTGCGGCCACGGGAGCGGTCCCTACCCGGCCACGGCGTAGCGGTCGATCTCGGCGATTTCGTCGTCGGAGAACCCCAGCCCGCCGACGGCGGCCACGTTCCCCTCCAGTTGCGCCACACTGCTGGCGCCCACCACGGCGGAGGTCACCCGCTCGCCGCGCAGGACCCAGGCCAGTGCCATCTGGGCCAGGGTCTGGCCGCGCCGCCCGGCGATCGCGTTCAGCGCCCGGACCCGTTCCACCACCGTGTCGGTGATCCCGTCCCGGCTCAGGAAGGGGCTGTCCCCAGCCGCCCGGGACCCCTCCGGCACACCGTTCAGGTACCGGTCCGTGAGGAGCCCCTGGGCCAGCGGCGAGTACGCGACCGATCCCGCGCCGACCTCGTCCAGGACGTCCAGCAGACCGTCCTCCACCCACCGGTCGAACATCGAGTACGAGGGCTGGTGGACGAGCAGCGGGGTGCCCATCTCCCGCAGCAGGTGGGCGGCCTCCAGGGTCTGCTCAGGGGAGTAGTTGGAGATCCCCGCGTACAGCGCCTTGCCCTGGCGCACCGCCGTGTCCAGCGCGCCCATGGTCTCCTCCAGGGGCGTGTCCGGATCGGGCCGGTGCGAGTAGAACACGTCCACGTACTCCAGGCCCATCCGCTCCAGGCTCTGGTCGAGGCTGGCCAGCAGCCCCTTGCGCGAACCCCACTCGCCGTACGGGCCCGGCCACATCAGGTGCCCGGCCTTGGTGGAGACGACGAACTCGTGCCGGTACCGCCGAAGGTCGGAGGCGACCACCCGCCCGAAGTTCTCCTCGGCCGCGCCGGGCGGGGGACCGTAGTTGTTGGCCAGGTCGAAGTGGACGACACCGAGGTCGAAGGCGCGCAACAGGATCTCGCGCTGGGTCTGGAGCCCACGGCCCCCGCCGAAGTTGTGCCACAGCCCCAGGGAGAGGGCGGGCAGGCGCAGACCGCTGCGGCCGCAGCGCCGGTAGGGCATGGTGTCGTAGCGCGTGGGTGCGGCGACGTAGGTCATGGCGGGTCCCTCGTGGCTGGTGGGAAGGGGTCACTGCGCCACATTCTGGCACGTCGGGCCCGGCCGTGACGGCTGTCCACAGGCCCGCATCCGCGGCGGTCGAGTCCGGCGGCGACCGCGCGACGAGGCGCCCCCCACGTGGACCCGGGCCGACGTGTCCCCGCCGGAGACCGGAAGAATTCTCCCCCCGCCGATGAGTTCCCCGCGCCTTGGTGGTCCGTACAGGTGAACGAATTGGCTCGTTCGACCACCCATCCGAGGAACGGACCCGATGAACACGACACCCTCCCCGCCCCCGAACACGCGCCCCCGCGCCACCAGACGCGAGTGGCTCGGGCTGGGGGTGCTGGCCCTGCCCACCCTGCTGCTGTCGCTGGACATGAGCGTGCTCTACCTGGCGCTCCCGCACATGGCCGCGGAGCTGCGGCCCACGGGGGCGCAGACCCTGTGGATCATGGACGTCTACGGGTTCATGCTCGCCGGGTTCCTCATCACCATGGGCACCCTCGGCGACCGGATCGGCAGAAGGCGGCTCCTCATGATCGGCGCCGCGGCCTTCGGGCTGGCCTCGGTCGCCGCGGCCTACTCCACCAGCGCCGAGATGCTCATCGCCACCCGGACCCTCATGGGACTTGCGGGGGCCACCCTCATGCCCTCCACCCTGGCCCTGATCAGCAACATGTTCCGCGACCCCACCCAGAGGGCGGTGGCGATCTCCCTGTGGACCAGCTGCTTCATGGGCGGAACCGCGATCGGCCCCCTGGTGGGCGGGCTCTTCCTCCAGTGGTTCTGGTGGGGAGCGGTGTTCCTGCTCGGTGTGCCGGTGATGCTCCTGCTCCTGGTCTGCGCTCCGCTGCTCCTTCCCGAGTACCGGGACCCGGACGCGGGCCGACTCGACCTGTTCAGCGTCGCCCTGTCCCTGGCCGCCATCCTGCCGGTCGTCTACGGGCTGAAGACCGCCGCCGAGGGCGGTTCCGGCACCGCCTCCCTGGCCGCCATCGCGATCGGCGCCGCGATGGGTACGTGGTTCGTGCGCAGGCAGCTGCGCCTGCGCCATCCGCTCCTGGACCTGACCCTGTTCCGGTCGCGCCCCTTCAGTGCCGCGCTCGGCGTCATGCTGGTCGGCGCCGTGACCATGGGAGGCATGAACTTCCTCCTCGTCCAGTACCTCCAGCTGGTCGCGGGCAACTCACCGCTGGCGGCCGGAGCGTGGATGCTGCCGCCGGTCCTGGTGATGATCGCCGCCACCCTGTGCTGCGCGTCCCTCGCCCGGAGGGTCGGCCGGGCCACGGTGATCGGCGGAGGCATGTTCGTCACCGGAGTGGGCTTCCTCGTCCTGGTGTTCGTCTCCGCCGACAGCGGCACGGTCCCGGTGGTCCTCGGCCTGCTCCTCGCCTCCGTCGGCCTGGGCCCGGGGGCCGCCCTGATCACCGACATCGTGGTGGGCTCCGCTCCCCCCGAGAAGGCCGGGTCGGCGGCGGCCATGTCCGAGACCAGCGGCGAGTTCGGCATCGCGGCGGGGGTCGCCCTCCTGGGAAGCCTCGCGGCGGTCGTGTACCGGACCCGGGTGGAGGTCCCCGGGGAGGTGTCGGTCGGCGCCGCGGCCGAGACCGCCGGCCAGACCCTGCCCGGCGCCGCCAGCGTGGCCGACGACCTGCCCCCGGCGGTGGCGGCGGAGCTGTTGACCTCCGCACAGGAGGCGTTCACCATGGGAATCAACGTCATCGCGGTGGGCGGTGTGATCGTGATGGTGGTGTTCGGTTCCCTGGCCCTGTGGCTGCTGCGCGGCGCCGACACCGCCCAGCCCACCGAGGCACAGGGGGAACCGGAACCCGCAGCCCGGGAGACGGGGGAGCCCGTCGCGGCGGATCTCACGCCGGTCGGCGCGGCCCCGCCCGCGGAGACGGGCGCGACCGGATTCGCCCGGACCGACGAGTCCGTGTCCCCCTCCGAGCCGGTACGGCCGCAGGCAGACTCGGACGACACCACAGGGAGAACCCGATGAAGCGCCCCAACCTGGACAGCATGCTCCTCGCGAGCACCGACCCGGACCGGTTGCGCGACTGGTACGCCGCCGTGCTCGACCCCTCGGCCAACGATCGGATGGACGGCTACCGGGTGCTGCGCTTTGGCACCTTCCACCTGCTGATCGACCAGCGCGACGACGTCGGTTCCGAAGCCGCCGACCCCACCCGGATGATCCTCAACTTCGACGTCGGGGACGCCCGCGCCGTCGCGGCTCTCATGGACGAGCGGGGCACCGAGTGGGTGGCGCCGCTGGAGGCCCGCGACGGGAGCCTGTTCGCGACCGCGAAGGACCCGGACGGCAACTACGTCCAGATCATCCAGATGAGCGAGGAGCACCTGGCCGCCATGGAACGCGGCGACCTGGGCGGGTGACCCCGCACACGGGGGCGGCGGGGAGGAACCCGCCGCCCCCGGCGGCACTGGCGGGGGCAGCCGGGGACCGCGTTCTGTCGTAGGGGAGGCGTAGCGTGGCGACCGTGGTGCAACACGCGATCGGTACGACCGACCAGGACTTCGAGCGGCTCGTGGCCCCCTACCGCAGGGAGATCTACGCGCACTGCTATCGCATGCTGGGCTCGGCGCACGACGCCGAGGACCTCGTCCAGGAGACCTACCTGCGCGCCTGGAAGGGCTACGACCGCTTCGAGGGGCGTGCCAGCCTGCGCACCTGGCTGCACCGGATCGCCACCACGGCCTGTCTCACGGCCCTGGACAGACGGGGCCGGCGGCCCCTGCCCACCGGGCTGGGCGGCCCGACCGGGCGCCCCGAGGGCCCGCTCGCCGAGCGCACGGACCTTCCGTGGCTCGAACCGATGCCGGACCTCCTCGGCGGGACCGACCACGCCGCGGACCCCGGAACGGTGGTGACCGCCCGGGAGAGCGTGCGGCTCGCCCTGGTCGCCGCGCTCCAGTACCTCCAGCCCCGGCAGCGCGCCGTGCTCATCCTGCGCGACGTGCTCCGGTTCAGCGCGGCCGAGGTCGCCCAGGCCCTCGACACCTCGGTTCCGGCCGTGAACAGCCTCCTGCAACGCGCCCGCGCGCAGCTGGGCCGCGTCGCCCCCGAGGAGGACACCGTCCCCGAGGTACGCTCCGACCAGCGCGAGATCCTCGACCGCTACGTCGCCGCCTTCGAGACCTACGACATCGGCGCGCTCACCGAACTGTTCACCGCCGAGGCGGTCTTCGAGATGCCCCCGTTCACCACCTGGGTGCGCGGCCCGCGCGCCATCGGGCGGCTCGTCGAGACCCACTGCCCGGCCCGCGCCGCGGGGGACCTCGCCCTAGTGCCGACCTCCGCCAACGGACAACCCGCCTTCGGCATGTACCGGTACACGGAGGAGGGAACGTACCGGCCGTTCGGCCTCCACGTCCTCGACCTCGGCGCGGAGGGCGTCAACCACTGCGCGGTCTTCTTCGACACGGGGCTCTTCCGCCTGTTCGACCTCCCGCGGACCCTGCGCCGACCCTAACCCGCCTCCGGGGCCTCCGGCCCGGAGTCCTCGGGTTCCAGGCGCGTGGCCACCTCCTCCAGCCAGGCGGCATCCCAGGTCAGGCGCCCGGAGCGCAGGTCGTCCACGAGTCCCTCCACCCACCGCAGTTCGGTCTCGGCGAGGGCCCGCTGGTACTCGTCCTCCAGGGTGAACAGCCGGGGGAGGCCCATGGCGCGGGCGTTCCCGGCGTCGGCGTCGGCCTCACCGATCCGTTCCCGGAGCGCCTCGCACCGCAGTTCCAGGTATCCGGCCGCCGTCTCGGGCGCCAGATGGGCGAGCGAGGCCAGCGCCACGGGAAACTCGGGGAACTCCCGTGCGGGGGCGGTGAGCATCTCCCGGAGCCACGTGTCCAGGGTGCCGCGTCCCGGCCCGGTGAGCCGGTAGACGGTGCGTTCGGGGCGGCCCGCCGCGCGCTCGCGGTCGGCCACCTCGACCAGTTCCGCCCGGAGCAGCCGGTCCAGTGTCTGGTACACGCTGTTGCGCTGCGCGATGTTGACGATGCGGTCCTTGCGCCGGTCCCTGATCATCCGTTGCATCCGGTAGGCGTGCATGGGCCGCTCCGCCAGCAGGAGCAGGATCTGTACCGCCAGGGGCGAGCGCCGTGGGGTCCGAGGTGCCACCCGATCTCCTTCGTGGTCTTCCGTCACCACGTCATTGTATGTATAGTCATTTTATAACTAACGACATTGAGGGGGAGCGGACATGACGAGGGCACTGGTCATCGGAGGAGGGATCTGCGGTCCGGTCACGGCGGTGGCGCTGCGCCGCGCCGGAATCGACGCCCGGGTCCACGAGGCGCACCCGGGCCCAGGCGCGGGGGTCGGCGCCTTCCTGACACTCGCCCCCAACGGCCTCGCCGCGCTACGCGCCCTCGGCATGCTCGGCGCCGTGCGCGCGGCGGCCGGATGCGCCACCACCGGCATCGAGTTCGTCAACGGCGCTGGCCGCCGCCTGGGCCTGCTGCCCGACGGCTCCGCGAGCGGTCCCGAGGAGCTGCGCACGGTCACCGTCGAACGGGACGCGCTCCAGCGGGCCCTGACCGACGCGGCCCGGGAACAGGGCGTGCCCGTCGAGTACGGCAAACGGTTCGTCGGGTACACCGAGAACGCCACCGGGGTGGTCGCCGAGTTCTCCGACGGCACCACCGCCGAGGCCGACGTGCTGATCGGGGCGGACGGCATCCACTCCCCGGTACGCCGTCAGATGGACCCCGAGGCGCCCGGCCCCGAGTACACCGGGCTGCTCAACGTCGGAGGCAGGGTCGGCGCGGTGGCTGTGGCACCCACCCCCGAGGCGACCGCCCGGATGCTCTTCGGAGCCAGGGCCTTCTTCGGCTACCAGACCGCACCCTCCGGTGACGTGTACTGGTTCGCCAACTTCGGTCACGAACAGCACACCCGTGAACGGCTCGCCGCGCTCCACGACGACACCTGGAAGAAGCGCGTCCTGGAGTTGTTCGCCGACGACCACCCGGACGTGACCGCCATCCTGGAGGCCGCCGCCCCGGCGCGCTTCCGGCCCCTGGGCGTGTACGACCTCGCGTCCCTGCCGCGCTGGAGCCGCGGGCGCGTCGCGCTCGCCGGGGACGCCGCGCACGCCGTGTCCAGCTCCAGCGGCCAGGGTGCCTCCCTGGCGGCGGAGGACGCCCTCGTCCTCGCCGCGTGCCTGCGCGACCTGCCCTCGCACGAGGAGGCCTTCGCCGCCTACGAGCGCCTGCGCCGGGACCGGGTGGAGCGCGTCGCCAAGGAGGGGCGCAGACGCGGCAACCGCAAGGCGGGCTCCTCGCACCCGGCGGCACTGTTCGCGCGGGACCTCACCCTCCGGGTGGTGTTCGCGCTGATCGCGAGGTTCGGCGGCCACTCCTGGATCAACGACCACCGCGTCGACTTCGACCAGCGGGTCACGCTCCCCTGAGACGGCCGCGAGAACTCGGCCACCACCCGTGTGTGACCAGGGCTTCGGTCTGATTTGTCATGATTCGCCCCGCCCTCTGGCACAAAGGGCTCCCGAACACGACTACCGTGCTGGTGGGCCGCGTCAGTGCGCGGCCCCTCCTTCTGACCATTTCTCCCACCCGCGCCAGCGGGCAGCCAGATGGGACACGTGTGAACAGCACCCAAGACCGATCGCCCCGGGACCTGCGCCTCATCGTCACCGGAGGGGGAACGGGCGGCCACACCTACCCGGCACTGACCGCGGTCAACGCCCTGCGCGCCCGCCTGGCGGCGACCGGCCACTCCCTGGAGGTGCTGTGGGTCGGGGCCGCCGACAGCCTGGAACAGCGCGTGGCCACCAGCAACGGCATCGCGTTCCAGTCGGTGGCGACCGGCAAGATCCGCCGGTCCAAGAACCCGATCAAGATGGTCTCCCCGGCCAACGTCAAGGACATGACCAACGTCCCCCGAGGGGTCGCGCAGGCCCGGTCCCTGGTCTCGGACTTCGCCCCCGACGTGGTCCTGGCCACCGGCGGCTACGTCGCGGTGCCCGTCGGGCTCGCCGCTCGCATGTGCCGCCGCCCCCTCGTGGTGCACGAGCAGACCGTCCGCCTCGGCCTGGCCAACAAGGTCCTGGCGCGCGCGGGCGCCCAGATCGCCGTGTCCGCGCAGTCCTCCGTGGCGCTCCTGCCCGAGGCGTCGCAGCCCACCGCCGTGGTGACCGGCAACCCGGTCCGCCCCGAGGTCCTCACCGGCAAGCCCGAACTGGCCGCCCAGGGGCTGGGGTTCGAGGGCCACGACCCGCAGCTGCCCACCGTCTACGTGACCGGCGGAGCCCAGGGCTCGGCCCAGATCAACACGAACGTGCGCGACATCCTCCCGTGGCTGCTCACCCAGGCCAACGTGGTCCACCAGTGCGGCGCGAACAACGTCGACGCCCTCCTGGAGAGCGCCCAGAAGCTTGACCCGGCCCTGGCCCGGCGCTATCACCTGACCGCCTTCGTCGGCCCCGAACTACCCGACGTGCTCGCGCTCGCCGACGTGGTGATCTCCCGAAGCGGCGCCGGAACCATCGCCGAACTCACCGCCCTGGGCAAGGCCGCGGTGTTCGTCCCGCTCGCCTCCTCCGCGGGTAACGAGCAGGCGCACAACGCCCGCCACCTCCAGGAGTCCGGCGCGGCCGTCGCCCTCCTCGGCGAGGTCAACCCGACGACCCTCCGGGCCGCCGTCGAGCCGCTGCTCGCCGACCCGGCCACCCGTGACGCCATCGCCTCCCGGGCCAGGTCGCACGGTATGCCCGACGCCGCCGAACGCCTCGTGGACGTCCTCCTGGCCGCCGCCAACTGAGCCTCGGGCATCGCCGAACCAGGTCTGCATCTGTTGTGTCCAACTTTCGAGAAGTTGGAAAAACAGCCCATTGCCACTGGTAAGTTCCCTGTTCGGGAAGTCTGCTCCCCGCGCACGCGGGGATGGACCCACCGCCGAGGCGTTCGCGCAGGTCACTGATGGCTGCTCCCCGCGCACGCGGGGATGGACCCCCGGTAGCTGCCGGGCACCAGGTGCGGGATCACTGCTCCCCGCGCACGCGGGGATGGCCGCAGCCCCTTCCCGCCCCCGGTGCCTGATCCCAGCTCCCCGCGCGGGCGCGTTGCCACGCCACCGAACCACGAACCCCTCTTGGCGTTGGAGGAAAGCTGATGCACCTCACCCGGTTCCGTTTCCACACCCACCGGTCCGGTGCGCGCAGGTTGCTGTCCTCGCCGCAGTCTCTGCACGCCGCCGTCATGGGTGCCTTCCCCGACCTGCTGCCCGGCTCCCCGTCTCCGCACGATCCCCTGGCGGGGATCACCGACCCCGCCACGGTACGGAAGGGTGACACGACACCACCACGGGTGCTGTGGCGGGTCGACCGCAACGCCAGCGCCGAGGTGTTCCTGTACGTGGTCAGCCCGAGCAGGCCCACACTCTCGCACCTGGTCGAGCAGGCGGGCTGGAACGACGGCGACGCGGGATGGCAGACCTACGACTACTCGGGGTTCCTGTCCCGTCTGGAGGCCGGACAGACCTGGGCGTTCCGGTTGACGGCCAACCCCGTGCACAGCATCAGGCGCAAGGACGGGGAGGAGACCAAGCCGACCGCGCACGTCACTCCCCGGCACCAGGCCGGATGGCTGCTCAAGAAGCAGGAGCGTTGCGGTTTCGAGGTGCTGCGCCGCCCGGACCACGACCCCGCCATGCCGGAGGTGGACGGCTACGAGCTCCTCGTGCACGACCGCAACAGCGCCGGGTTCGACAAGCGCGACCCCCGCCCCGGCCGCGAGGGCAAGCGCATGCGGGTGCCGGTGGTGACCGCGACCTTCGACGGGAGACTGACCGTCACCGACCCCGACGCGTTGCGCTCGGCCCTGACCGCGGGCATCGGCCGGGCGAAGGCCTACGGTTGCGGTCTCATGACCCTGGCCCCGGCGGGCGAACGATGACGACGGCCGGGAGGAGACGCACGCTCTCACCCCGTGAGCTGACCAGGATGCGGGACCGGGTGTCGTTCGTCTATCTGGAGCGCTGCGTGGTGCACCGGGAGGACAACGCCATCACGGCCGAGGACGGTGACGGGACCAGGTACATCCCCGGGGCCACCATCGGAACGCTCCTTTTGGGCCCGGGCACGACGGTGACCCAGGCCGCCATGAAGGTACTGGGGGAGTGCGGAGCCAGCGTCGTGTGGGTCGGCGAACACGGTGTGCGCTTCTACGCGGCGGGTCGAGGGCTGACGACCTCGTCCCGGATGGTGGAGGCCCAGGCCGCGGCCTGGGCTAACCGTCAGCGTCGGCTGGACGTGGCACGGGCGATGTACAGGATGCGCTTCCCGGACCTCGACGTGGACGCCTTCAGCCGCCAGCAGTTGCTCGGCAAGGAGAGCGACCGGGTGAAGAAGTGCTATCGGGCCGAGTCGGAACGCACCGGGGTGACGTGGAAGGGGCGCAGGTACAAGCCCGGCCAACATGACATGTCCGACGCGCCGAACAAGGCGATCACCTCCGCGGCGCAGTGTCTCTACGGAGTGGCGCACACGGTGACGGTCGCTCTGGGTTGCAGCCCCGGATTGGGTTTCGTGCACTCCGGGCACGATCGGGGCTTCGTCATGGACATGGCCGACCTGTACAAGGTGGAGATCGGCATCCCGGTGGCCTTCGACGCGGCCGCGCAGGGTGACGAGGACGTGGACGGACTGACGCGACGGCTGCTCCGGGACCGGATCAACGGGGATGGTCTGCTCGAACGTTGTGTCCGCGACGTTCGCCGCTTGCTTCTCGGTGATGCGGTTGGTGAAGGGGGAAGAGGCGGGGGAGGACCAGGTCGGACTCGTCGGTGACAGGGGCCAACTGTTGGAGGCTGGACGGCACCATCCGGACGAGGTGGTGTGGTGACCGTCATCGTTCTGGCCAAGTGCCCCAAGGGACTGAGGGGGTTCCTGAGCCGCTGCTGATGGAGATCTCGTCGGGGGTGTTCATCGGTAACCCGTCCCGAAGGGTCAGAGAGGCACTATGGGCCGAGGTTCAGGAGTACGCGAACAACGGCAGGGCCCTGCTTGCCTATGGGAACGATTCGGAACAGGGATTCTCGTTCGAGACTTTCGACCATGCCTGGGAACCCAAGGACCACGAGGGCTTGGTCCTGATGCACCGACCCAAGGAGTCCCGGGCCAGACGGAACCCGGCCAGCCCGAAGACCGGCTGGAGCAAGGCATCCAAACGACGCAGGTTCGGAAAGCGCTGAATCCCATGGTGATTATCGACTGTATGTTCCGAGTGTCCGATTTTCGAGAAGTTGGAAAAACAGCCGCTTGCCACTGGTAAGTTGCCAGGTCGAAGAGTCTGCTCCCCGCGCACGCGGGGATGGACCCTGAGATCCAAACTGAGACCCAGAAAGAGGCCTCTGCTCCCTGCGCACGCGGGGATGGACCCCGCCGCGCCGCCACCAACGCCACCGGCGACAACTGCTCCCCGCGCATGCGGGGATGTGTCCAGGGCCCACGAACTGACCACCTGCGGCGAGAACTGCTCCCCTCTCGCGGGGCGAGAATCTACGATGTAAAGGCGGCCGACACGTTCGTCTCCATGCCCACGGGGCCACCCGGCCTCCACTGTCTCCGTAGCCTGCTTGACTGACGGGAACAACGGGACGGGGGACGCCGTGGGTGGTCGGGGTTGGTGCGTGGTCGGGTTGGCCGTGGTGCTCACGGGGTGCGGTGCTCAGGCCGGGGAGGTCGACGCAGCCCTGCCCGAGGGCGGGTTCGACTACCAGTTGGGTGGCGCCTACCCGCCTCCCGAAGAGGCGACCATCGTGGTTCGTGACTCCTCGGCGGAACCCGCTTCCGGCACCTACTCCGTCTGCTACGTCAACGGGTTCCAGACCCAGCCAGGGGAGGAAACCGCCTGGTTGGAGGACGACCTCGTACTGCTGGACGAGGACGGAGCACCGGTCGCCGACCCCGGCTGGCCGGACGAGATGCTCCTGGACACCTCCACCGGGGAGAAACGGAAGCGGATCGCCCGCCGCCTGGGTGAGACCGTCGACGGCTGCGCGCGGGCGGGGTTCGACGCCGTCGAGTTCGACAACCTCGACTCCCACCTGCGTTCCGGCGGGGCCCTGACCGTGGACGACAACCTGGCATTGGCGGTGGAGATCGTCGCCCTGGCCCACGGGAGCGGGCTCGCGGCCGCGCAGAAGAACGCGGCCGAGGAGGCCGAGCGCGGCAGGGACAAGGCCGGGTTCGACTTCGCCGTCACCGAGTCGTGCGCGGCCTGGTCGGAGTGCTCCGCCTACACCGACGTCTACGGCCCGGACGGGGTGCTCGACATCGAGTACCCGGAGGACCTGGACGCGGCGGGGACCTCCTTCGGCGCGGTGTGCGACGACCCGGCGACCCCGCCCCGATCCCTGCTCCGGGACCTGGGGCTGGTGCCCCCGGACCAGCCCGGCCACGTGTACGAACGGTGCCCCTAGGAAGCGGCCTCACCAAAGTCGGCGCCCGGGTGTTCGTACAGACCCGGGTGTTCGTACAGATAGGTCCGGCTGGTGGTCATCGTGTCCTCCTTCTGCCGCCACCCTAGGAACTCGACTTCGGTTGAGGTCAACGGCGTGCCGTGAGCGCGGGCCCGGTCGGATGGCGTGCTCCGGCCCTGGTCAGCGTGCTCGGGAGGGTGGATGCCATACTGCGCTCGACCGGTCCGGGCACCGCGCGTGGTGCGTGCGGGGCCGGTCGACAAGGAGGGTTGGATGAGTTTTCCGAGCACGTTGGACCACCTCGTGTACGCCGTTCCGGACCTCGCCGAGGGGGTGGCCGACGTCGCCCGGCGGACCGGGGTACGGCCCGCGCCCGGCGGGGCGCATCCGGTGGGGTCGGCCAACGCCCTGCTGGCGCTGACGGTCGCGGGCCGTCGAGCGCCCCACTACCTGGAGGTCGTCGGACCCGACCCCGAACGGGACGACCCCGGCCCGGTGCGGGTGTTCGGGCTCGCCGACCTGGCCCGCCCCCACCTGGCGACCTTCGCGGTGCGTGTGGACGAGGACCTCGCGACGGTCGTCGAGCGGGCCCGCGCCGAGGGGCACGACCCCGGCGACGTGGAACCGTGGTCCCGGACCACACCGGACGGAAGGGTCCTGCGGTGGCGTTTGGCCAAGCGCGAGCCGGACGCGTATCCGGAGCCGGTGCCCTTCCTGATCGACTGGGGGAGCACACCGCAGCCCGGTCTGGGTGACCTTCCCGCGCTCGAACTCCTGGGCCTTCGCGCCGAGCACCCCGACCCCGCGTCGTTGGCTCCGGCCCTGGCCGCCCTGGGGGTCGACCTCGACCTCCGGCGTGGTCCGCGCCCGCTGTTGGAGGCCGATCTGCGTGGTCCGCACGGGGAGTTCGTCCTGCGCTGACCCCGGGCTCGTCCGGCGGCCCGGTCCATACGCCCCCGGTCACCACGCTGACGCACCGCGTTCCTAGGATACGAGTCGCATGGGCGACGACCGGGACACGAGGGGACTTCGAGGACGCATGGGCGGGCGATGGGGAGGGGTCCTCGGTTGGGCCGGGATCACGGTGCTGGCGGGCGGCGCGGTGCTGACGGTGGTGTGCCTGGACGGGTACACCGCTGACGGGACCCCGACCCCGGCTCTCGCCTGGGTGGCGGGGTCGGCCGCGCTGTTGGCCCTGATCACGGTCGTGGCCCTGTTGTTGGGCGCGGCCGATCGCGACGGGGACCCCGAGCGTCCTCCGGGACGCGGGCGGTTGGTGTCGCGCGCCGCCTCGGCGGTCCTGGGGCTGGGTATGGCGGTGGCCGCGCTGCCCGCCTGGTACCTGGGTTCCGACGCGGGTTCGAGCGCGCGCGACCTGCCCACCCCGATCGCGGAACTGTGGATCGCGGTCTGCTCGATCTCCCTCGGGCTGTTCCTCGTGCTCGGTGCCTCGCGTGCCCTCCAGGTCCGCGAGTGGCGCCGCGCACTCCTGGGGGCGGGGGGCGGCGCGCTCATGGTCGCGCTCATCGTGACCCAGACGCCCGCTCTCACCCGGCTGGCCACGGTCGAGCACACCACGGCCGCGCGGGTGCTGGAACCCGCGCCGGTTCCCGCCGACGTCACCCGTGTGGGGTGGACCTGGCAGCCCGAACACCCGGTCGTCGGTGTGGGGCGCGGGCCGCTCGGCCCGGTGGTGCTGTACCAGGACGGGCTGGTGGGCCTGGACGGCGCGACCGGGGCGGAGCTCTGGAGCTACCGGCACCCCCTCGCCAGGAACGTGGAGACGGGCTTCCTTCCCGGAGACGACGGCCACGCCCGACTCGTCCACCGGGCGCACCAGGGGGAGGACCCGACCGTGGTCGTGCTCGACACCGCCACGGGGGCGGTGGTCGCGGACGCCGTCATGCCCGAGCTTCCGGACGCTCCGAAGGGCGGCCCGGACCACCTCACCCCGGAGGGCCGCTTCCACCTCGAGCGCGGAAGCGGCGGTGACCGGGTGGTCGCCCACGCGACCGACTCCGTGCGGCGGCTGTGGGAGTTCCCGCTGGAGGTCGACACGGCGCCGGGGCTGGTCTGCCTCGGGCCCGACAGGGACGCGGTCGTCGGGCACGGCGACCGTCTGCTGGTGACCCGCGTCTGTCTCGACGAGGACGGGCACTCCGACCGGGGCGCACACGTCGTGTCCTCGGGCGGGGACGTCGCCGAGAGCGCGCGGGTCCGTGTCGTGGTCCTGGACACCGTCACTGGTGCGCGCCTGTGGAGCCACGAGTGGCGGCCACGGGGAGCCGGTCCGATCGGGGCCGCGACGGTCCGGGAGGGCCGCCCCGGTACGGACGGCGAGGCGGTGGTGGTCACCGGTGACGGTGTTCTCGCCCTGGAGACCGGGGAACCGGTGGCCGGAACGGGTTCGGGCGCCGACGCCCCGGCCGGTACCGGGGTGCTCGCCGTCGACACCGCCGGTGCCGTGGTCCTCACGGGGTCGGATGAGGGGGAGGCGGTCCTCGTCGAGGAGACGGACGCGGAGGGCGGGGTGAGGAGGCGGACCGAGGTGGCCGCGCCCGGCGCCGCCGACGCCCTGGGTTCGCCGCTGCTCTTGGCGGACGCCCTGGTGGCCACCGGTACCGGGACGCTCATGGCGGGTGAGGGGCCCGGGGGCCGGTCGGTGCTGGTCGCGCCGCTCGACGGCGGCACCGTCACCGAGGAGGACCTGAGGTGGCCGCGGTCCGACGAGGAGTCCGCCCCCCGGTCCGGCGACGCCGACCACCGCCTCCTGGCGGTTCCGGGTGCTGTGGTCTCCTTCGTCCTGGACGCGGACGCCGACGGCGGCCGGACCGCTCCGGTGTACGGGCTCCTGCCCTGACCAACGGGTGCTCCCGGATTCCCCCATCTCTTCGTCCGCGTCGTTTTCGGCCGTCGAATGCCGGGTACCGCAGCACCCACATCCTCACGCCAGCCGACGTCGACGAACAGGGGAGCACATGCCGCAGGCCCAGCACGGGCGTCACGGGTGCGAGGGCACCGGTGGTGCGCCGTGAACGGTTGGAAGGTGCCCCTGGCGTTGGCCGGTCTGCGTTGGGCGTGGTCCAGGGCCCGTCGTCGTCGCCTGCCCGAACCCCCACCGCCCCGTGACGGTCTCGAACTCCTCGCCTGGGGCGCGGCGGGGGCGGTGCTGGGTGTGGGCGCCTCCGCGCTGTCGGAGCGCCGCCGGTCCGGGCTGATGAACGGCAGGGTGGTGCTGATCACCGGGGGCTCCCGGGGGCTCGGCCTCCAGCTGGCCCGTGAGTTCGGCGCCAGCGGTGCCTCCGTGGTGGTCTGCGCCCGGGGCCGGGAGGACCTGGACCGTGCCGTCGCCGAGCTCAACGGCAGGGGTGTGACCGCCCACGGCGTGGTCTGCGACGTCACCGATCCGGACGCGGTGGAGAAGCTGCTCGACGAGGCCGAACGGCACTTCGGGCGGCTCGACACGGTGGTCAACTCGGCCGGGATCATGCGCGTCGGACCGATGGAGAGCCTCACCGAGGAACACTTCCGACAGGCCATGGACGTCATGTTCTGGGCGCCGTTCCACCTGTCCCGCGCCGCGACGGAGCGTCTGCGCCGGACCCGGGGTGGCATCGTCAACGTCACCTCGATCGGCGCCTACCTTTCGGTGCCGCACATGCTGCCCTACTCGGCGGCCAAACACGCCTGGGCGGCGCTGTCGGAGGGCATGGCGGCCGAGAGCGCGCGCGGCGGCGTCAGCGTCACCACCGTGGTGCCGGGACTGATGCGCACCGGTTCTCACCGGGGTGTGGTCTTCAGCGGTGACCCCGAACGCGAGTACGCGTGGTTCGCCCTGGCCGCCGGGTTGCCGCTGGTGAGTGTGAGCGCCGAGCACGCGGCCCGGCGCATCGTGCGCGCCACCGCCGGGCGCCGGGGGTTCCTGGTGATCTCGCCCGTGGCCCGGTTGGGGATGGCGGTGCACGGGGTCGCTCCCGGGTTCACCCAGGCGTCGATGCGTGTGGTCGGCCGTCTGCTGCCCGCCATGCCCCGGGACGCGCAGGAGCGGCCCGGGTCGGAGGCGGGGCAGGGCGCTCTGGGGCGCCTGGTCGGCGCCCTCACCGTCCTCAACGAACGGGCGGGCCGCCGTATGAACCAGCGCTCCGCTGTCGAGGGCCGGGGCGACGAGAGGGCAGCGAGGAACCCCCGACGAGACGAGTAAGGACGAAGAGGAGGGCACCCCATGAACCCCGACAGCGTGGCCCCGAGCGCCGGAGGACCGGTGCAGCGCCAACCCGATCCGATGCCGCCCGACCCGTTCCCGCCCGCACCGATGCCGCCCGAGCCGATCCCGCCGGAGCCGAGCCCGGAACCCGACCCGGTCCCGGAACCGGGCCCGTTGCCGGTTCCGGAGCCGCCCGGCCCCGACCCGCAGCCCGAGCCCGCCTGATCCCGCCGGTCCCGGCGCCCTGCCCGGCCCGCCGGGTCCTGCGGGCCGGGCAGTCCCGGACCCGGGCGCCGGGTCGTGTGCGCGCCGTCGTGCCCGGCCGCGGGGCCCGTCGGTCACCGTGGGTCACGGCCCTTGACGTCTGCGCTACCGGAGCCTAGCTTTTTCAGATAACACTCCTTCCGGATACGGCCCGCGCGAACCCCGTCGCACGGGCCGGTCCGCACCCCGCTGGAGGTCCTCCATGGCGCGTCACCGCACCACCCCCGTCCCCGGTTCTCCCCGCAGGCACCCCTTCCGCACTCTGGGGGTGACCGCCCTGGGAGCGCTCCTGATGGGCGCCGCCCTCTTCCCCGGGGGTTCCACGGAGGGGGCCGTCCCCGTCTCCGGGGAGACCGCGATGAACGCCGTCGACGAGCACGGACAGCTGGAGGTGTGCGGCCTCAAGCTCTGCGACGAGAACGGCCAGCCGATCCAGCTCACCGGGATGAGCTCGCACGGGCTCCAGTGGTTCGACCACTGTCTGACCGACGCCTCGCTCGACGCCCTGGCCCAGGACTGGCGCGCCGACGTCCTGCGGGTGTCCATGTACATCCAGGAGGGCGGTTACGAGACCGACCCGCGCGGTTTCACCGACCGGGTGCACGAACTCATCGAGGAGGGTACCGAGCGCGGCCTCTACGTGATCGTGGACTGGCACATGCTCACACCCGGCGACCCCAACCACAACACCGCGCGTGCCAAGGAGTTCTTCGCCGAGATCGCCTCCGAGCACGCGGACAAGGACAACGTCCTCTACGAGATCGCCAACGAGCCCAACGGGGTCTCCTGGAACTCGGTGAAGGGCTACGCCGAGGAGGTCATCCCGGTGATCCGGCAGCGCGACCCCGAGGCGGTGGTCCTGGTCGGTACCCGCGCCTGGTCCTCGTTGGGTGTCTCGGAGGGCTCGGACCACACCGAGATCGTCGAGAACCCGGTCGACGCCGACAACATCATGTACGTCTACCACTTCTACGCCGCCTCGCACGACGGTGTGCACTTCGACGTGTTCCGCGAGGCGGCCGGGGAACTGCCGCTGTTCGTGACGGAGTTCGGCACCCAGGAGCACACCGGCGACGGTCCCAACGACTTCGCCTCCGCCCAGGCCTACCTCGACTTCATGGCCCAGGAGCAGATCAGCTGGGTGAACTGGAACTTCTCGGACGACTTCCGTTCCGGGGCGGTCTTCGAGACCGGCACCTGCGCGGCGGGCGGGCCGTTCGCCGGGACCGACGCGCTCAAGCCCGCGGGGGAGTGGATTCGCGAGCGTATCCGCACGAGCGGACTGTCCGCCTGAGCGGTCGGTTGACCGGCGGTCGACCGTTGCGGCCGCCCGGCGCGCGGGCGGCCCCGGGCCGGGTCGGGGAGGTCTCCTCCCGGACCCGGCCCCTCCTCACTCCGCGGGGGAGGCGGTGAAGACCAGATCGTCCGCCTCGCCGACGTCGACCACCACCCGGTCACCGGAGAGCACCCGACGGTCCAGCACCATGCGGGAGAGCTGGTTGCCCACGTTGCGCTGGATCGTCCGGGCCAGGGGGCGGGCGCCGAACTCGGGTTGGTAGCCGTGTCGGGCCAGCCAGTCCACGGCCTCGTCGGTGAAGCGCACCCCGATGTCCTGGGCGCGCAGCCGCTCCTCGGTGTCCTTCAGCATCAGGAGGGTGATCTGCCTGATCTCGTCCTCGCCCAGCTGGTGGAAGACGATGATCTCGTCCACCCGGTTCACGAACTCCGGGCGGAACTCCTCCTTCAGTCGGCGCATCACCCGGCGTTCGGTGTCGGGGTCCATCTGTCCGCCCGAGGTGAAACCCATGGGACCGCCGCCGGTGATCGCCTCCGATCCCAGGTTGCTCGTCATGATCACCACGGTGTTGCGGAAGTCCACGGTCCGGCCCTGGCCGTCCGTGAGCCGCCCGTCGTCCAGGAGCTGCAACAGCAGGTTGAACACGTCCGGGTGGGCCTTCTCGACCTCGTCGAGCAGCAGGACCGAGTAGGGGTGACGCCGTACCGCCTCCGTCAGCTGCCCGGCCTCCTCGTAGCCCACGAACCCGGGCGGCGCCCCGGTGAGCCTGCTCGTGGTGTGCCGCTCCTGGAACTCGCTCATGTCGATCCGCACCATGGCGTCCTCGGAGCCGAACAGCGCCTCCGCCAGGGCGCGCGCCAGCTCCGTCTTGCCCACACCGGTGGGTCCCAGGAACAGGAAGCTGCCCACGGGCCGGTCGGGGTCGCCCAGTCCGGCGCGGTTGCGGCGGATCGCCTCCGAGACCGCGGTGACCGCCTCGTCCTGGCCGATCACCCGGTCGTGCAGCACCTCCTCGAGGTTGACGAGCCGGTCCCGCTCCTCCTGGGTCAGTTGGGAGACGGGGATACCGGTGCTGCGTGAGACGACCTCGGCGATGTCGGCGGGGCCCACCTCGGGGACGGCGGAGCCGGTCCCGCGCGCCTGGTGCACGTTGCCCTTGGCCGCGTTGATCTCGTCGCGCAGCGCGGAGGCCCGTTCGTAGTCCTCCTCCTGGACCGCCTTCTCCTTGCGCTCCTCCAGGTCCTTGAGGCGGCGTTCCAGCTCGCGCAGGGCCGAGCTGGAGGTCTTCAGTCGCAGCCGCACCCGGGCTCCGGCCTGGTCGACGAGGTCGATGGCCTTGTCCGGCAGGAAACGGTCGGTGACGTAGCGGTCGGAGAGCTCCGCCGCCGCGACCAGGCTGTCGTCGCTGAAACGCACCTGGTGGTGGGCCTCGTAGCGGTCGCGTAGCCCCCGCAGGATCTCTACCGTGTCCTCCACGGACGGTTCGGGCACCTGGATCGGCTGGAACCGGCGCTCCAGGGCGGCGTCCTTCTCGATGTTCTTGCGGTACTCGTCGACGGTGGTCGCGCCGATGATGTGCAGTTCGCCTCGGGCCAGGGCGGGCTTGAGCATGTTCCCGGCGCTGGTCGATCCCTCGGAGGCGCCCGCCCCGACCAGGGTGTGCATCTCGTCGATGAAGATGAGCAGCTCGTCGGAGCGTTCGCGGATCTCGTCCACGATGGCGTTGAGCCTCTCCTCGAAGTCTCCCCGGTAGCGGGTGCCCGCGACGATACCGGACAGGTCGAGCTGGACCAGTCGGCGTCCGCGCAGGGTCTCGGGGACGTCGTCGTCGAAGATGCGCTGGGCGATGCCCTCGACGATGGCGGTCTTGCCGACACCCGGGTCGCCGATGAGCACGGGGTTGTTCTTGCGTCGCCGCGCCAGCACCTCGATGCACTGTTCGACCTCGTCGTCGCGGCCGATGACCGGGTCCAGGCGGCCCTCGCGGGCGAGCGCGGTCATGTCGGTGCCGAACTCGTCCAGGTGCGGGGTGTCGGAGGGCGCCCCCTCGCCCGGCTCTCTCGCGGGCACCGCTCCGGCGGCCTTCTGGAGTGTCTGCGGGGTGACCCCCGAGTCGCGCAGGAGCTGGCCGACGGGCGCGTCGGGGTTGACGGCCAGCGCGAACAGCAGGTGTTCGGGCGTGATGCTGGCGCTGCCGGTGGCGCGGGCGATCTGGAGGGAGTCGAGGAAGGTGCGTTTGGCGGCGGGTGTGAGCCGGGCCGCGCCGCCGCGTACCGCGCGGGGCGTCTGCGCGACGGCCTGGTCGACGACGTCGTCCAGGGATGTCAGGTCGGTGTCGGCGCGGCCCAGGAGTTCGCGCACGGGTGGGTAGCGCAGCAGTGACCACAGCAGGTGGACGGAGTCGACGTCGGACCCGCCGCTCTCCACGGCGCGCCGGACGGCGGCGTCGGCCACCCTGCGGGCCTCGGGGTCCATCAGTTGGGAGAGGTCGACGCGGCGGACGGGGCCCCGGGCCCCGCCGAGGAACCGCGCCAGGAACTCGTCGAAGGAACCGGGGTCGTCGCCGGGACCGTCGGGAAAGTCGGTGCTCATGTCGTGTCGTCCCCCGTGGTGTTGACGAACGGGCGCGGCGGCCCGTCGGAGTCGCACCATCACCCTAAGTGAAACCACCCGAACTGGTCGGTACCACCCGCCCGGGGGCCCGGGGGGTGCGGTGCGGGTCGGCGGTGAGCGTCTCTGGTCAATCCCGGTGGTCGGTGCTAGCCTCGTGCCTATTCCCTACTTTTCCGGTCGGATTTAGATTGAAGGGGCGTTCGTTGAGCACCGACACCACCCGCATCCGGTCCTGGTCGTTCGAGACCCAGCAGATCCACGCCGGGGCCGAGCCCGATCCCGCCACCCAGGCGCGGGCCACACCGATCTACCAGACCACCTCCTATGTCTTCCGCGACACCCAGCACGGCGCCGACCTGTTCAGCCTCGCCGAGCCCGGAAACATCTACACCCGCATCGGCAACCCCACCCAGGACGTGCTCGAACAGCGCGTCGCCGCCCTGGAGGGCGGAGTGGCGGCGGTCGCCTTCGCCTCCGGGTCCGCCGCCGTCACCTCGGCCCTGCTCAACCTCGTCGGCGCCGGGGACCACCTGGTGGCCAGCCCGCTGCTCTACGGCGGCACCCACAACCTCCTCCACCACACCCTGCCCAGGCTGGGCATCCAGGTGTCGTTCGTGGAGGACCAGGACGACCCCGAGTCGTGGCGGGCCGTCACCCGCCCCGAGACCAAGCTGTACTTCGCCGAGACCCTCGCCAACCCCGGCGGCAACGTCCTGGACGTGCGGACGGTGGCCGACGCCGCCCACGAGGCGGGGGTCCCGCTCGTCGTGGACAACACCGTCCCCACCCCCTACCTGCTGCGCCCCGTCGACTTCGGGGCCGACGTCGTCGTGCACTCCGCCACCAAGTACCTCGGCGGCCACGGCACCACGGTGGCGGGGGTCGTCGTGGACGCGGGCACCTTCGACTTCGGCGCGCACGGGGACCGCTTCCCCGGGTTCGTGGAACCCGACCCCAGCTACCACGGGCTCCGCTACTGGGAGGCCCTGGGCCCCGGCGCCTACGCGGCCAAACTCCGGGTCCAGCTGCTGCGCGACACCGGCGCGGCCATCGCGCCCTTCAACTCCTTCCTGGTTCTGCAAGGCGTGGAGACCCTCTCCCTGCGCCTGGACCGGCACGTGAGCAACACCCAGGCGCTGGCCGAGTGGCTGGAGGGGCGCGACGAGGTCGAGCGCGTGCACTACGCGGGCCTGCCCTCCAGCCCCTTCCACGCCGCGGCCCGGAAGTACCTGCCGAAGGGGGCCGGAGCGGTCCTCTCCTTCGAGCTGCACGGCGGGGTGGAGGCCGGTCGGGCCTTCGTCGACGGCACCGAGCTGTTCAGCCAGCTGGTCAACATCGGCGACGTGCGCAGCCTCATCGTGCACCCGGCCAGCACCACCCACAGCCAGCTCTCCCCCGAGGACCGGGCCGCCGCCGGAGTCGCACCCGGGCTGGTGCGGCTCGCGGTGGGCCTGGAACACGTCGACGACCTGCGCGCCGACCTCGAACTGGGCTTCCGAGCGGCCAAGGCCCACCAGTGACCGCTCCGCCGAGACCGGCCGGTCCGGACCGTACCCACGGGGGCGGCCCGGACCGGCCCCACCGCGACGGGACCGCGGACGCCCCCGGCGGTTCCGGCCCCGTCCGGGGCGGCTGGCGCGAGGGCGACCCCGAGGCCGGGCGCCGCTGGCTCCGCCTCGACCGCCCCCTGCCGCTGGAGTCGGGGGAGGAACTGCCCGGTGTACGCCTGGCCTACCAGACCTGGGGACGGCTCAACGCCGAGGGCACCAACGCGGTCCTGGTTCTGCACGCGCTCACCGGAGACGCCCACCTGACCGGACCGCCCGGCCCCGGCCAGCCCAGCCCCGGCTGGTGGGAGGGGGTGGTCGGCCCCGGTCTGGCACTGGACACCGACCGCCACCTGGTGGTGGCCCCCAACGTCCTCGGCGGCTGCCAGGGGAGCACCGGCCCCTCCTCGGACGCACCCGACGGACGACCCTGGGGGAGCCGGTTCCCGCGCGTCACCGTGCGCGACACCGTTCGGGCCGAGGAGGCCCTCGCCGACGCCCTCGGCGTGCGGGCGTGGGCGGCGGTCATCGGCGGTTCCATGGGAGGGATGCGCGCCCTGGAGTGGGCGCTCACCTTCCCCCGCCGGGTGCGTCGCGCACTGGTCATGGCCTGCCCGGCCGCCACCACGGCCTGGCAGATCGCCTGGGCCGCGCCGCAGCTGCACGCCGTGCGCGCGGACCCGGACTGGTTCGGCGGCGACTACCACTCCACCGGCCGGGCCCCGGTCGACGGGCTCGGGGTGGCGCGCCGGATCGCCCATGTCACCTACCGGGGGGCGGCGGAGTTCGACGCCCGGTTCGGCCGGGCCGCCCAGAGCGGAGAGGACCCGGCCGCGCAGGGCCGGTACGCGGTGGAGTCCTACCTCGACCACCATGCGTGGAAGCTGGTCCGCCGTTTCGACCCGGCCAGCTACGTGCTGCTCACCGAGGCGATGAACGGGCACGACGTCGGACGCGGGCGCGGGGGAGCGGCGGCCGCGCTGGCGGGCCTGCCGGAGCGGACGATCGTGGCGGGTGTCGACAGCGACCACCTGTACCCGCTCGCGCAGCAGAGGGAGATCGCCCGTCACCTGCCCAGGCCCGGCCAGGTGCGGGTGATCCGGTCCGCACACGGGCACGACGGCTTCCTCGTCGAGACCGACCAGGTGGCCGCGCTGGTCGAGGAGCTGCTCACCGGCTCGGAATGAGCGCGGGACCGGCGCACCCGCGCGGTCGCGTCAGGCGGAGGCCGCGTTCAGCAGGGCGGTCTCCTCTGGACCCAGACGCAGGTCCGTCATCGCCACCAGGGCCTCTAGCTGCTCCAGGTCCCGGGCGCTGGACAGCACCGAGGTCACCCCGGGGCGCTCGGCCAACCAGGCCAGCGCGACCGTGGCCGGGCGCACCGAGCGCTCCGCCGCGACCCGGTCCAGGGCCGCCAGCACCCGTTCGCCGCGCGGGTCGTCCAGGTAGACGCGGGCCCCCGCCGCCCGGGGGCTGTCGACGTCGGCCGCGCCCCGCCGGTACTTGCCGGTGAGGAAACCCCGGGCCAGGCCGAAGTAGGGGAGCAGGGCCAGACCCTCCTCGCGGGCCAACGGCGCCAGGTCGCGCTCGATCCCGCGTTCCACCAGGTTGTACTGGAGCTGGAGGCACACCGGCCGGTGCCACCCGTGCCGGTCGCAGGCGTCGAGCCAGGCGCGGACCCGTTCGGGGGAGTGGTTCGACAGGCCCGCGTACCGGATGCGCCCCTCGTCCACCAGGGAGGAGAAGGCCTCCGCGCTCTCCTCCACCGGGGTGTGGGGGTCCTCGAAGTGCGCGTAGTAGAGGTCGACGGCCTCCACGCCGAGCCGTTCCAGGGAGGCCGCCGAGGCGGCCCGGACATTGGCGGCGGACAGCCCGGTGAACTCCGGGTGTCCGCCGACCTTGGTCGCGATCACGGTGTCGGCGCGGCCCCGGCTGGCCAGCCACCGGCCGATCACCCCCTCCGACTCCCCTCCGCCGTGTCCGTCGACCCAGGCCGAGTAGGAGTCGGCGGTGTCGAGGAAGTTCCCGCCCGCCGCACGGTAGGCGTCCAGGACAGCGAAGGAGGTGGCCTCGTCGGCGGTCCACCCGAAGACGTTGCCGCCCAGGTTCAGGGAGCCGACCCGAAGGTCGGAGGTGCCGAGCCGGCGCCTCGCGGAGTCGTTCATGTCCACCGTTTCCATATGTCCCAGGGGTGCGCTTGCCCGCCCCACGCTAGGACAGCCGGGGGCTGCGGCCAACGGGCAGCGCCGGGAACGGCGCAGCGTCCCGGTACCGAGGAGCCCGGCTCAGCCGCCGTGGAGGGAGCCGCGGTACTCCGCGTAGGCCTCCCGGACCCGGGCTCCGACACCCGGGTCGGCGGCCGGTCCCCCCGCTGTCCCGGAGGACGCGGCCCCGGGGGCGCCGAGCGGCCACTCGGGCGGTTCGGTTCCGCCGGACAGGGCCCAGGCGGCCTGGCGGGCGGCGCCGCGCGCGACGTACTCCGCCGCCGGGGGTACCTCGACGGGGACGTCCAGCAGGTACGGGGCCACGGCACGGACGGCGGCCGAGGCGGCGCCTCCGCCCACCAGGAGGACGCGTTCGATCCCCACCCCGTTCGCCGTGAGAGCGGCCAGCCCGTCCGCGAGACCGCACAACATGCCCTCCACGGCGGCGCGCGCGATGTTCTCCGGGCGCATGTTGGCGCGGCGCAGGCCGTGGAGGGAGCCCGTCGCGTGCGGCAGCTCCGGGGTGCGTTCTCCGTCCAGGTAGGGCAGGAGCACCAGCCCGTCCGCGCCGGGGCGGGCCGCCAGGGCGAGCGCGTCCAGACCGTCCGCGTCGGTGCCGAGCAGTGTCGCGGTGGCGACGAGTACGCGGGCGGCGTTCAGCGTGCAGACCAGGGGGAGGTAGCGCCCGGTGGCGTCGGCGAACCCGCAGACGGCCCCGCCGGGGTCGTGGGTGGCCCGCTCGTGCACGGCGAACACGGTGCCGCTGGTGCCGAGGGAGAGGACGGCGTCGCCGGGGCGCAGGCCCAGACCGAGCGCCGCCCCCATGTTGTCGCCCGTGCCGGGGGCGATGACGGTGCCCTCCGGTGTGTGGCCCACGGCCTCGGCGGGCGCCGCCACACGGGGCACGTCGATCTCGCGGCCCAGCGCCAGCGCCAGCAGGTCGGTGCGGTAGGCGCCGCTCGCGGGCGACCAGTAGCCGGTGCCGGAGGCGTCGCCCCGGTCGGTGGTGGGCGCGTGTCGAGCGCCGCCGAGCCGCCAGGTGAGCCAGTCGTGGGGCAGCATGACGCCGTGCGCTTGGGCGGTGTTGGCGGGTTCGTGCTCGGCGAGCCAGCGGAGCTTGCTCACGGTGAGGCTGGCCACCGGTACGTTGCCCACGGCACCGGCCCACGCCGCGGGGCCGCCGAGCTCGGCGACGAGGTCACGGGCGGCGCCGGCGGACCGCGAGTCGTTCCACAGCAGTGCGGGGCGGAC
Organism: Nocardiopsis sp. NPDC007018; assembly: GCF_040635075.1. Taxonomy (NCBI): domain Bacteria; kingdom Bacillati; phylum Actinomycetota; class Actinomycetes; order Streptosporangiales; family Nocardiopsidaceae; genus Nocardiopsis; species Nocardiopsis sp. NPDC007018. The sequence goes on along the minus strand of NZ_JBEYHA010000008.1, from coordinate 54,885 downwards.
GACGTCGCCGTGTTCGTCGACCACCACCATGCCGTGCTGCTGGCCCGCCACCGACACCGCCGCCACGTCGTCCAGGAGGCCGGAGGACGCTCTGACCAGTGCCGACCACCAGTGCGCGGGGTCGGTCTCGGTGCCATCCGGGTGCGGGGCGCGGCCCTCGCGCACGACCTCGCCGGTGGCCGTGTCGCAGACGACGACCTTGCAGGACTGGGTGGAGCTGTCGACTCCGGCGACCAGGGCCATGGGGGCTCCTTCGGGGTGGGGGCGAGCGCGGCGGAGCCCATTCTCGCATCGCGGTGACGCCCGTCACGGTGGTGGGAGCGGAGTGGAATCCCTCTTGCCCCCGCCTGAGCGCATCAATAAACTTGAGCGCAGACAACTCAAGGACGAGGGGAAGTGGTCCGATGCGTGGCACGGATGTCTTCGCGGGTACCGGCGAGTGGATCGACGAACACCTGTGGGCCCAGTTCGCCGCGGAACCGGTGGTCCGGGTGGACAGCGGACGTAGTGGGGGCCACCTCGTGGTCGAGGTGGAGCTGGCCCCGGGCACGGACCCCCGGCAGGTCCGGGTCCTCCACGAGGAAGGCGCCCTCGTCCTCGTCCGGAGCGCTGACCACGCCCCCCTGCACCGGGTGGCGCTGGACACCGGGGTCGGGCGCCCCGCCCTGCGCCGTACTCCGCGCGGGTTGACCGTCACCGCGCCCCTGATCGGCCCGGCCCCGGTGACGGTGCGGCCCGGGTTGCGCCCGGCCGCCCGCTCCCTCCGCCCGCTCCGCGCCCTGGCCCGGTTCGCCGCCCGCGTACGCTCCCTGTTCGAACGCTGACCCCGGCTCCTGGGGAGGGCACAGCGGCGGCCCCTACCGCTCCCGGTGGTGCTCCGCTTCGCGGGAGGCGACCGTGGTGAACCCGCCCCGGTGGTACAGCAGCGGAGGGCGCGGGTCCGCCAGGACCAGGGTGTGCGTCACCTCGCCGACGACCAGCCAGTGGTCGCCGACCATGCGCGCGTCGTGGCGGGCGCACACCAGGTGCGCCACCGCGCCGTCCAACAGCGGTACCCCGTCCGGCCCCGGGCTCCAGACGGTGGGAGGGGCGAAACGGTCCGCGCCACGGCTGGCGAAACGCGTCGCGACGTCCTCCTGGCCCGCGCCGAGGAGCTGCACCCCGAACACCCCCGCGCGCCGCAGTGTGGGCCACGTGGTGGAGGAGTCGGCGACGTAGAACGACACCAGCGGCGGGTGCAGGCTCACGCTCGTGAACGACGTCGCGGTCAGCCCCACGGGGCGGCCGCCGACGTCCGCGGTGATGACGACGACCCCGGCCGGGTGGTGGCGCATCGTCGCACGGAACCGGTCCGCCTCGATCCGCGCGCCGGTCGGCGACGCCTCGGTCCCGGTGACACCCAACGGACTCTCCCTTCGACGGCTGCGGTCACACGGTGGTGCCGGAACGCACGGCCGCGCGCAGACCGCGGGCGGCCGCGTCGGCCCACGGGGCCAGTACCGGGTCCAGCAGGTGGGCGTGTCCCGGGTCCTCGGGCACGGTGTCCCGGAGCAGCGCCAGCCCGGGCGCGGGCACCGTGGCCCCGAGCTCCAGGAGCAGCGGACGCAGGTGCGCGTCCACGGCCAGCGTGTGCGCGGGTGAGGCCGTCAGCAGGACCGGGACGGCCGTCACCCCCGCCAGGCCGCGGTGCGGCAGCAGGTCGAGGAACACCTTCAGCAGGCCGCTGTAGGTGGCCTTGCGGGTGGGGCTGGCCACGACCAGCAGGTCGGTGCCGCTCACCCGGTCCAGCGCGGACCGCACGTCCAGTGTGGGGCCGGGGCTGAGCAGCAGCGGTGCGAGGTCCGCCAGCTCGACCACCTCGGCGTGGGGCGGCAGACCCGCGGCCCGCGCGGCGTGGCGGGCCACGGCCCCGGCGGCGGTGGAGGTGCGCGAACCCGGGCGCGGGTTCCCGACGAGGACGGTGGTGCTCATGACGACTCCGGATCGGACGAGGACGGTCTTCAGGGGGCCACGGGACCGGCGGCGCGTCCGGCCACGGCGAAGGGGACCCGTGCCGGGACGCGGCGTCGGTGCCCTCCGGCCCGTCCGGGTGGCGCCACAGGCCGCGCTCGCGTGGCAGGGGCGGCACCCCCTCGCCGAACCAGTGCGCCTCCTCCAGGCGCGGGTGGCCCGACTGGCGGGGGTGCTCCGGGGAGGGTTCGCGGGTGCGCCGGACGGAGGAGGACACGACGTCCGCGCCGTGGCCGCCTCCGACGACGCCTCCGCTGTCTCCCCGTGTGTGCGGGAACCAGTGGAAGGTCAGGGGCATGGGGGTGTCAGTCCTTGTTCTCCGGGTGCTAGATCTGTCCGTGCCGGGGAGGGCGCTGGCGGTTGAGCGAGTACGCGCCGATGTGCTGGACCTTCCAGCGCACCGGGTCGTGGACGGTGTGGGTTCGGGCGTCGCGCCAGTGCCGGTGCAGGTTGGCGTCGTCGGCCGTGGCGCGGGTGCCCGCCACCTCGAACAGGGCGGAGGAGACCTCGACGGCGGCCCGGCCGCCGACCACCTTGGCGGCGGCGACGGCCACCGAGGCCTCCGCGGTGGCGTCCTCGGCCCCGGCCCGGGGAGTGTCTCCGGCCAGGACCGCGTCGGCCGACTCCACCTTGGCGGAGGCGGTGCCGAGCAGGGCCTCGGCCGAACGGACCAGGAGTTCCAACTCGCCGAAGCGGTGGACGAGCAGGGGGTCCTCGGCGGCGGTGTCCGTGCCGCTCTCGAACCAGGGGCGGCTCTTGGTGCGGACGAACTCGGCGGCCTCCTCCAGGGCTCCGCGCGCGGCGCCGACGTCGACGGCGGCGTGCAGGAGCTGGGCGAAGGCACCGTAGGTGGTGGGTTCCTCGAAGGTCCGGTACTGGTCCAGCACCAGGTCGGGTTCGACCTCCACCCCGGTGAGGCGGACGGTGCCGCTGGCGGTGGTGCGCTGGCCCATGCCCGCCCAGTCGTCCTCGACGCTGACGCCGGGGTGTCCGGCGGGGACGAACGCCAGGTGCGGGCGCGGTCCGGCCGGGGTGTCGGCGGGGGCGACGACGGCGATCCAGTCGGCGAACAGCGAACCGGTGGCGTAGTACTTGGTGCCGTCGATCCGGTACCCCGGGCCGTCGCGTTCGATCCGGGTGGCGTGGGTGTGCGCCGTCGTGCCGGAGCGTTCGGCCTGGGCGTTGCTCACCAGGGAGCCCGCGAGGACGTCGGCGTACACGCGGTGCGCGGCCCGGGGGCCGCCGCGCAGCCGCAGGGCGTTCAGGAACGCGAAGTGGGGCTGGAGGATCTGGGCCAGGCTGAGGTCGGCGGAGCCGAGGAGGCGCAGGACCTCGGCGACGGTGGCGGCGCCGACGGCGGCCCCTCCGAGGTCTCGGGGGACGGTGACGCCCAGCAACCCGGAGCGGGCGACCGCGTGGATCTCCTCGTGGGGCAGACGGCGCTCCCGGTCGCGGGCGGCCGCTCCGCTCGCGACCAACGGCGCCAGGGAGCGGGCGGCGCGGAGGGCGTCGTCCGCGTGGGCGAGGACGGGGACCAGGGGAGTGCCGGGGACCGTGCCGGGGGCGGTGCCGGTGATGGTCTCGGACAAGGGGAACCTCCTGAGCTGGGGCGCGACCGACACGCCCGGTAATCCGAAATGCCTACTGGAATTACCTGGAATCAAAGCACGGGTGGGTCGGCTCGGCCGTGAGGAGCCGATCGTCGGTGTGGCGCGGCGGCCCCGGTGAGGCCCGGTCCCCTGTGGGTGTCCGGGCCGAGGGTTCGGGCGGCTCCGCGCATGGCAGCCCCCTCGGCCCGGAACGTGGACCGGCCTCGCGCTCGTGAGTCCGTCCGACGGGGTGGCCCGGACGGCGCGAGGGTTCGGCGGGTCCACGCCGACCGGCTCCGCGATTCCGGTCGGCGTGGTGTCCACTGTGGTCTCCGTAACCCGATTTTGTCAACCAATAAAGTAGGGATTTGTCGTATTGGCTGGTCAGGGGGTTGGGGGTCGTATGGCGCCCCTGGGGCGGGTGTTGCGCGTGTCGATCCACAACTACCGACTAAACCTGTAGGGAATATGGTTAACTGCGGTCATGGCAGTCAGCACAGCACCACGCCCCCGGCCCCGGTGGCGGCCGTACACCTTCGACGAACGCTGTCAGGACGCCCCTCTCCCGACCGACCACTGACGCCCGCCGCCCGAAGAGAGACACGAAGACCATGACCGCCGACGACGCCGCCACGCGCACCACCGCGCCGACCCCGCTCACTCTGGACCGCCTGTCCGCGCTGACCGCGAGGATCGCCGAGGAGGTCCGGCAGGGGATTCACGAGATCCGCTTCGACGCCGAGAACCGCTGGTCGGTCCGGCTCCACGCCGACGACTACACCGACGTCTGGCTGATCTCCTGGACTCCGGACCAGTCCACCCGGCTGCACGACCACGCGGGCTCCCTCGGCGCCCTGACCGTCGTCACCGGAACACTGGTCGAGCGCTACTGGCACGCGGGCCTGCGCGAGCGGGCTCTCCCCGAATCCGGGGGCGGCCGCTTCCCGCTCGGCCACGTGCACGACGTCGTCAACGCCTCGGACCGCCCGGCCGTGAGCGTGCACGCCTACTCGCCCCCGCTCACCGCGATGCACTACTACGAGGTCACCGGAGACGACGCCCTGCGACGCACGGGCAGCGTCCTGACCACCGACCCCGAACCCGACGTGCCCACGCTGGCGTCGGTCCCCGCCTCGGGGAGGGCTGGGCGGTGAGCGCCATCGACCGGGTGCTCAACAGCAGGCGCGCCCTCCTGGAACGGCTCGACCCCGGCGAGGCCCTGCGCGCCCAGCGCGCGGGTGCGCTCCTGGTCGACACCCGTCCGGTCGCCAACCGGGTGGAGGAGGGGCAGATCCCCGGTGCCCTGGTGATCGACCGCAACGTCCTGGAGTGGCGACTGGACCCCACCAGCCCGGACCGGGTGCCCGAGGCGGACTCGCCCGACCTGCGCGTGGTGTTGTTCTGCAACGAGGGGTACGCCTCCAGCCTGGCCGCCGCCCAGCTCCAGGAGCTGGGCCTGGCGCGTGCCACCGACCTGGTGGGTGGATTCCGCGCCTGGCGCGAGGCCGGACTTCCGGTGGTCGGGGCGGCGTCCTCCGCTGCCTCCTGATCGGCCCTGGGGCGGCCCTTTGTGGTCGCTTCGGGTCGGTGCCGCCCCGTACGCGTGATCTATACTAAATAAGTAGGTTTAATATGAAAGGGCCGCCGTCGCACCGGTCCACCGCAGGGCCCACCGCTCCGTCCCCCCGACCAGGGCGCCCCCGGCGCCCGGAGGAGAAGCACCATGAGTGAGACACCCCCGCCCTCCGCCACCCCCACACGGTCCCGCCCCCGGATCAACGAGGACTGGGCCGCCACCCTGACCGGTCTGGTACTGCTCGGGCTGTGCCTGCTCGGCGCGATCCCCGAGGGGTTGATCCCGTGACCGCTCCGACCCCCGGCCCCCGCACGCCCGGCGACGGTGACGCGGCGGAGCCGACCGAACCGATCACCACCGGCCCGGAGGCCGCCCCCGGCGCCGACCCCGCCGACCGGACGCCGCCCCCGGCCCCACCGCCCGTCCCGCGCGCGTGGGCCGCCCTCGGCCTGCTCGTCCTCCTGGCGCTGGCCGCCGCCACACGGTTCCTGGAGTCCTGGGTTCCCGAGGTCGCCCAGGGAACCGCCCTGGCCGGGTTCGCGAGCGCGGTCGAGTACCCCGTCTACGCGATCCTCCTGGGACTGGCGGGGAACCTGGTCCTGTCCCTGACCGGACTCCTGGACCGGCTGTCCCCGGCCTTCAGGACCGAGTTCCTCATCAAGACGGGCCTGGTGCTCCTGGGCTCCACGGTCCTGTTCGACGTCATCGTGCGAGCGGCCGGACCGGCCGTCCTCCAGGCGCTGGTGCTGGTCACCTCGGTGTTCCTGTTCACCTGGTGGCTCGGCGGCAGGCTCGGGCTGGACGACCGCCTGCGGGCCCTCCTGGCCTCGTCGGTCTCCATCTGCGGTGTCAGCGCGGCCATCGCGGCCGCCGGCGCGGTCCAGGCCAGGAAGGAGCAGCTGGCCTACACGGCGAGCCTGGTCATCCTCTTCGCCGTGCCCTCGATCTTCCTGTTGCCGTGGCTCGTCGAGGTGATCGGGCTCAGCGACGCCCAGGCCGGGGCCTGGATCGGCGGCAACATCGACACCACGGCCGCGGTCGCGGCCGCCGGGGCGATCGTGGGAGAGGACGCCCTCCAGATCGCCTCGATCGTCAAGGCCACCCAGAACGTCCTCATGGGTGTGGTCGCGGTGCTGCTCACCGCCTACTTCGCCTTCCGGGTGTCACCCGAGGGCGCGGGGCCCGCCGAGGGCCGACCCGGCGTGCGCACCCTGTGGGACCGCTTCCCCAAGTTCGTCCTGGGCTTCCTGGTCGCCTCGGTGGTGGCCACGCTCTGGGCGGGTAACGCGTCCGAGGACGCGCAGGCGGGCCTGGACACGGCCAAGGCGCTGCGGGACTGGTTCCTCATCGCAGCGTTCACCAGCATCGGACTCGAGTTCCGGCTCTCGTCCCTGAGGGAGGCGGGGTGGCGCCCGATCGGAGTCTTCGGTGCCGCGACCGTGTTCAACCTGCTGGTCGGCCTGTTGCTGGCGATCCTCCTCTTCCGGGGGTTCTCCTTCTGACGCCCCGGCCGGTCGTCCTGCCTGGTCGTCCCGGCCCGTGACGGGCGAGGGGCGCTGCGCCTCCCCCCAGGGAGCGCCGCGCCCCTCGCGGCACACGGGTGCGGTGCGGTCCGCCGCGCGTTCTCCGAGAACCCCGCGCGGCGGACCGCCGGGTCAGTCCCCCCGCTCGGGGACCGACGTCGGGGGGCCGTGGTAGATGTAGCCGACCTTGCGCACCGTGGCGATGCGGCCCCCGGCCCGGCCGAGCTTGCGGCGCAGGCGGTGGATGTGCACGTCGATGGTGCGGGAGTGCAGCTCTCGGCTGGTGCCCCAGACCCGCTCCATGAGCTCGCCCCGGGTGACCGCGCGGCCGGGGGAGGCGGTCAGGCACTCCAGGAGCTCGTACTCCTGGAAGGTCAGCTCGACTTCGGCGCCCCGCGACCACACCCGGCGGGAGTCGCGGTCCAGGAGGAGGTCTGCGCCGGTCTCGGGGGCCGGGGGCGCTCCGGGGTGCGGTTCGTCGACGACGACGCCGTACACCAGCATGTACCGACCGCTCTCGGGTAGCGGGAGCACCCCGAGGAGCGAGTGGTCGCCGTCCGGCGCCTCCGGACCGGAGGAGGCGGGGGGCGCGACGGCGGCCAGGGCCGGGTGGCTCCGTGTCGGTGCGGGGCGGGCGGCGGCTCGGGGAGGTGCGGTGTGTGCGCTGAGCATGGGTCCATCATGCTTCTGATTTCAGGCAAAAGCTACCGGATTAGTGGGTAATTTTCGCCGCTGTGGGAAAGGCCACGGATGGCCTGGTGTGAAACGGATATTTCCTACCAAGAAGGTGGTCTAGTCTCTGGTACCAACACGCCCGCGCCCCACCAGGGCGCCGGCACCCGCCGGCTCCGGGCCCACCGACGCCGGACGCCCCCCGCCATCCTCCGTCCCACGACCACGAAGGAGTGCACCATGCGCTCGACCCCGATCCTCATCGGCGCGGCCACCCTGGCCCTGGCCCTCACCGCCTGCGGGGCCCCCAGCGAGCAGTCCTCCGGGTCCGCGGAGGCGGGGGAGTCCGGGAAGGGCCCGCTCCGGGTCGGCGTCAGTCCGGTGCCGCACGGCGACATCCTCTCCTTCATCGACGAGAACCTCGCCGAGGAGGCCGGGCTGGAGTTGGAGATCGAGGAGATCGCCGACTACAACACGCCCAACGCCGGGCTGGTCGAGGGCGACCTGGACGCCAACTACTTCCAGCACCGCGCGTTCCTCAATGAGTGGGTCGAGAACGGGCCCGACGCGGAACTCACCTACGTCACCGACGTGCACATCGAGCGACTGGGTCTGTACTCCGAGGCGGTGGAGGACGCGGCCGACCTGGCCGACGGTGCCGAGATCGCCGTCCCGAACGACCCGGCCAACCTCTACCGGGCGCTGACGATCCTGGAGGCCGAGGGTCTGATCACCGTGGACCCCGACGCCGGTGAGACCGCGACCGAGAAGGACGTCACCGACAACCCGGGCAACCTGAGGATCACGCCGATCGAGGCCGCCCAGATCCCGCGCGCGGTCGGCGACGTCGACGCGGCCGTCATCAACGGCAACTACGCGATCGAGGCCGAGGTCGCGGAGACCGCCAACGTCCTGGCCTGGGAGCCCGAGGGCGACGACTACGTCGAGAAGTACGCCAACGGCCTGGTCGCCCTCGCCGAGAACGCGGACGACGAGCGCGTCCAGCTGCTGGCGGAGCTGCTGCACGACGAGCGCGTCCTGGAGTACATCCAGGAGACGTGGCGGGGCGTGGTGCTGCCGGTCGACGCCGACGGCGCCATCGCGGAGTAGCGGTCGCGGGGCCTCGGCCCGACGCGCCGCCCGGCGCCCGTCCACCCCTTCGGGGCGGTGGAGCCCTCCGGCTCCGCCGCCCCTTTCGCGTGCTCGTGGGGTCACCGTCCGTGGTCAGCGGTGGGTAAAGTGGGCCGGGTCACAGGAATCGGCCCTGCCTGCTGTTCCACAAAACCTACTTATTAAGTAGAGTTTGGCCCGTTCTCCTCTCTGATCACCCGAAAGAGGCCCCCATGAGCCTGCGTAAGCCCGTACTTTCGGTCGCCGCCACGGTACTGGCGATCGGGATGACCGCCACCGCCTGCGGAGCGTCGGGTGGTGACACGGGAGACGGGGTCGACACCCTCACCCTGGGCTACTTCCCGAACATCACCCACGCTCCCGCCCTGGTCGGTGTGGAGAACGGCACCTTCGCCGAGGCCCTGGGCGACGTAGAGCTGGCCACCCAGACCTTCAACGCGGGCCCGGACGCCATCAACGCGCTGTTCGCCGGGGAGGTCGACGCCACCTTCATCGGCCCCAACCCGGCCATCAACGGCTGGTCGCAGTCGGACGGCACCGCCCTGCGGGTCATCGCGGGGTCCACCTCACGGGGTGCGGGCCTGGTGGTGCGGCCCGGAATCGACTCCGTCGACGACCTGCCCGGTACCACCCTGTCCACGCCCCAGCTGGCCAACACCCAGGACGTGGCGTTGCGCTGGTTCGCCCAGGAACAGGGCTGGGACGTCGACACCGAGGGCGGCGGGGACCTCTCGATCATCCCGCAGGACAACTCCGACATCGTCAACGCCTTCGAGCTGGGCGAGATCGACGGGGCCTGGGTGCCCGAGCCGCACCTGAGCCGACTCCTGGTGGAACTCGACGGCGAACTGCTGGTGGACGAGTCGGACCTGTGGGAGGAGACCGGCGGCGAGTTCGTCACGACGCACCTGATCGTCAACGCCGACTTCCTGGAGGCCCACCCCGACGTGGTCGAGGACCTCCTGCGCGGCCACGTCGAGACCGTCGACTGGATCAACGACAACCCCGAGGAGGCGCAGGCTGCCGCCATCGCCCACCTGTCCGCGGTCTCCGGTAGCGGCCCCAGCCCCGAGGTGGTCGCCTCGGCCTTCGGGAACACCGTCTTCACCGTCGACCCGGTCGCCCCCTCGCTCCGGGGCGGAGCCGAGCACGCGGAGTCCGTGGGGCTGCTCGACCCCGTGGACCTGGACGGCATCTACGCCCTGGAGCCGCTCAACAAGCTGCTCGCCGAGAACGGGCACACGGAGGTCGCCGGACTCTAGGTCCCGGGCGCGGATTCGACGGGGTCCGTGCCCGGATCGCCGCCCCCGGTGCTTTCACAAAACCTACTCATTAAGTAGAGTTTTTCCGTCCCTCCGCCACACCCCGACAAGGACCCCTGAGATGCGCGTTTCCCCGACCCCGCTGAGAGCCGTCGCGGCCGCCCTGGCCGTGGGGCTGGCCGCCACCGCGTGCGGGGGCGACGCCGAGGGTGCCGCCGCCGACGCCCTGACCCTGGGCTACTTCCCGAACATCACCCACGCCCCGGCCCTCGTGGGCGTCGAACGCGGAATCCTCGACGGAGCCCTGGGCGACGTCGAGCTCTCCACCCAGACCTTCCAGAACGGGCCGGACGCCGTCAACGCCGTCTTCTCCGGAGAGGTCGACGCGGCGTTCCTCGGCCCCAACCCGGCCGTCAACGGCTGGTCGCAGTCCGAGGGCGAGGCCCTGCACGTGATCGCCGGTGCCGCCACCCAGGGCACCGGCCTGGTGGTGCGCGACACGATCGAAACCGTCGACGACCTGCCCGGACACACCTTCTCCACACCCATGCTCGGCGGTACCCAGGACGTGGCGCTGCGCTGGTTCGCCCAGGAACAGGGCTGGGACGTCGACACCGCGGGCGGCGGGGACCTGTCGATCATCCCGCAGGACAACCCCGACACGGTCGACGCGTTCCGGCTCGGCGAGATCGACGGTGCCTGGATTCCCGAACCCCACCTGAGCCGGGTCCTGGCCGAGGACGACGCCCACCTGCTGGTCGACGAACCCGACCTGTGGCCGAGGACCGACGGGCAGTACGTCACCACGCTCCTCGTCGTCAGCACCGCCTACCTGGAGGACAACCCCCGGGCCGTCGCCGACCTGTTGCGCGGGCACGTGGAGTCCGTCGACTGGATCAACGGCCATCCGGAGGAGGCCGCCGAGACCTCCAGGACCCACCTGGATGAGCTCACCGGTGGCGAACTCGACCCCGAGCTGACCACCGCGGCCTTCGAGAACGTCACGTTCACCGTGGACCCGGTCGCGCCGTCGCTCCTGGTCCAGGCGGAACAGGCCGAGGCCATCGGCCTGCTGGACCCCGTCGACCTCAACGGAATCTACGCCCTCGACCCACTCAACGACGTCCTGGCCGAGGCCGGGCACGAGCCGGTCGCCGGGCTGGAAGGGTAAGCGCACCATGACCGCCATCACCGAACCCCGGACCGGCACGAACGCCGTGGAGATCGACACCGTCTCCAAGGTCTTCGGCCGTGGCCGGGGCGCCGTCACCGCGATCGACGGCATGTCGATCACCGTCGGCACCGGGGAGTTCCTGGCCATCGTCGGCGCCTCCGGCTGCGGCAAGAGCACCCTGCTCTCACTGGTCGCCGGACTGGAACAGCCCACCACCGGCGCCGTGGACGTCGGAGACCACCGCGTCGCCATGATGTTCCAGGAGGCCGCGCTCTTCCCGTGGCTCACCGTGGGAGCCAACATCGAGGTTCCCATGAAGGTGAACAGGGTTCCCGCGGCCGAACGCCGCAGGCGGGTGATCGAGCTCCTGGACCTGGTCCGCCTGACCGGGTTCGAACGCAAGCGGCCCCACGAGCTCTCCGGCGGCATGCGCCAGCGCGTGGCCCTGGCCCGCGCCCTGGCCCAGGACGCCGACGTGCTGCTCATGGACGAGCCCTTCGGCGCACTGGACGCCATGACCCGCGACATCCTCCACGACGAGCTGGAGCGCATCTGGCAGGAGAGGTCGCTGACCGTCCTCTTCGTCACCCACAACGTGCGGGAGGCCGTGCGCCTGGGCGACCGGGTGGTGCTCCTGTCCAGCCGACCGGGGCGGGTCATCGAGGAGTTCACGGTGGACGGCGAACGGCCCCGGCGGATCGACTCCGTCCCCATCGCCGAACAGGCCGCCGCCATCACCGACCGACTGCGTGAGGAGGTTTCGCGCCATGCCTGAGACCGACGTGCGGGACCGCCAGGTCCAGGGGCTCGACGCCCTCGAACTCCAGCCCCAGAGGGGAGTCGGCGAACGCGGGGCCGCCGAGGTCGCGCGCGGGATCTGGTCCGCCACCTGGCCCAAGCTGGCGGCCGTGGTCATCGTGCTCGCGGCCTGGCAGGCGGTCGTGTGGTCCGGCTGGCGGACGGAGTTCGTCTTCCCCGGCCCCGACCGGGTGCTGCCCACCCTGTTCCACGAGGTCACCAGCCCCGAGTTCTGGACCGCCGTCCAGGTCACCATGCGCCGCGCCTTCGTGGGGTTCGTGCTGGCCCTGGCCGTGGGCGTGGTCGTCGGACTCGCGGTGTCGCAGTTCAAGCCGCTGCGCGCGGCCATCGGCTCGCTGATCACCGGCCTCCAGACGATGCCCTCGATCGTGTGGTTCCCGTTCGCGATGCTGCTGTACGGCATCAGTGAGTCCGCGATCATGTTCGTGATCATCCTGGGGGCGGCCCCGTCGATCGCGGGCGGCCTGACCTCGGGCATCGACTACGTCTCGCCCTCCCTCCTGCGGGCGGGCCAGGTCATGGGGCTGCGCGGGGTCCAGCGCTACACGCTGCTGGTCATCCCGGCGGCACTGCCGATGTTCGTCACGGGGCTCAAACAGGGGTGGGCGTTCGCCTGGCGCTCGCTGATGGCCGGCGAACTGCTGGTCATCATCAACCAGCAGAACTCGATCGGCTGGGCGCTGAGCCAGGCCCGCCAGCTCAACGACGCCGAGCGCCTGCTCAGCTACATCATCATCGTGCTGGTCATCGGCATCATGATCGACGTCTTCTTCAGCTGGGCCGACCGTTCGCTGCGCCGCCGGTGGGGCATCACCCAGTAGCCAGCCCGGCCAGGGTGGCGGCTCCCGCGGCGGTGACCAGCACACCCAGCAGGAGCCGCAGCCGCCGCTCCCCGAGGCGGCGGCCCAGTGCGGCGCCCACGAGGGCGCCCAGGGCGCCGCCCGCCCCCATCGCGACTCCCACACCCCAGTCGGGAGCCGCGGGGGCGGCGCCGAACCCGATCCGGTCGAAGACGGCGTAGGCGCACAGCCCCACCACGGACGTGACCAGGGTGGTGGTCAGCCCGGCCACGGCCGCGCGGGAGGCGGCCCACCCGCCCGCGACGATCAGGAGCGGGGCGAGCAGGGAGCCACCGCCGATCCCCACGGCCGCGCCGAGCAGGGCACAGGTCCCGGCGGCCGCGGCCAGGGGGAGGCCGCCGCCGTGTCGGTGCCCGGGTGAGCCGGTGCCGGGCCCGGGCCTCGGGCGGGCCCGTGTCACGAGCAGGCGGGCGCCCATACCGAGCATGAGCACCGCGAGCAGACCCCGGAACAGCGCCGGGTCGGCCAGCCACGTCACGCGCACGGCCGCCCCCGCGACCGCGCAGGGCACCGCTGCCCCGGCCGCGACGAGGGGGCCGATCCCCGCACCGTGCGCGGAGCGGGCCAGTCGGCCGAGCCCGAACGGGGTGGACACCACGTTGTAGAGCAGGTTGGTGGCGCTGACCGCCGGGCCGTGCAGGCCGAGTACGCCGATCTGCACGGGCAGGAGCAGAACGGCACCGGAGACACCGACCGGCGTGGTCATGGCGGCCACGCACAGGCCGGCCAGGGCGGCGAGGAGCAGGATCACGACGAAACCCTACCGTTGAAGTAGGAATTTCGGGGTGCTTCCGTCACGCGTACACGGCGTGGTACAGCTCGACCACCTCCTCGACGTCGGGCACCCTCGGGTTGTTGCCGGGCGAACCGGAGGCCAGCGCCTGCTCGGCCATCAGCGGCGCCAGCTCCCACCAGCGCTCGGCCCCGATCCCGTACTCGTGCGGGGTCGGTACCTCCAGCTCCTGGTTGAGAAGTCTCAGTTCCCACACGAGGGCGCCGGTGGCCTCGCCGTCGGTGCTGTCCGGGGCGGCCAGCCCCATGGCGCGGGCGCAGTCGGCGTACCGGGCGGGCGCGGAGGGCAGTGAGAACTCCGTGACGGCGGGCAGCAGCATCGCGTTGGACAGCCCGTGCGCCACCCCGAAGTGCGCTCCCACCGGACGGCTCATCCCGTGCACCAGGGCCACGCTGGAGTTGGAGAAGGCCATCCCCGCCTGGGTGGCGCCCACCATCACCGCCTCGCGGGCCGACCGGTCGCGCGGGTCGGCGTACACCGCCCTCAGGTGGGTGAAGATCGTCCGCATCGCCTCCCGCGCGAAGCCGTCGGAGACCGGGTTGGCCCGGACGCTCACGTACGCCTCGATCGCGTGGGTGAGGGCGTCGATCCCGGTGTCGGCGGTCAGCCGCCGGGGCATGTCCAGGGTGAGCTCGAAGTCCACCAGGGCGGCTCTGGGAAGCATCGCCAGCCCCGCGCACAGCATCTTCTCCCCGGACTCCGCGTCCGTGATGATGCTGTAGCGCGTGCACTCCGAACCGCTACCGGCGGTGGTGGGCACCGCCACCACCGGCAGCGCGGGCGAGTCCGTCACCGCGGGGGCCCGGTAGTCGCGCATCCGGCCGCCGTGCGCGCCCAGCAGGGCCACGGCCTTGGCGGTGTCGATGGGGCTGCCGCCGCCCACCCCGACCAGGGAGTCGAAGCCGCCCTCCCTCAGGGCCCGCACTCCCTCGTCGACCACGGTGGTCGTGGGGTCGGGGACGGTCTCGGCGAAGACGCCGGGGGACAGGCCGGCCCCCTCCAGCCCGACCACGAGCTGCCGGAAGAACGGCTGTCGGGCTATGAAGGGGTCGGTGACCAGGAGAGGTCGGGACAGTCCGAGGGAGTCCAGGGTCCCGGCCAGTTCGGCCGAGGCCCCCGCACCCACACGGATGACCTGGGGCAGGACGATGGGAGCGGACACTCGGGGTACCTCCGGGGGCGGTATCGGGCACCGGTGCCCCCGGAAAGGCCGGGGGCACGGATCGACCCCGGTACCTACCCCTCACTCCGGTTCGACTCCTCCCGGGTCGTACCGATTTCGTACCGACCCCTCCGTCGCGGGTCGCCCCCGGTCAGGCGTGGACGAGCTGCGTGTCCACGAGGTGCTCGGCCACGAACCAGGCCTCGAGTTCGTTGGTGCGGATCACGTCCGAGACCAGGACGTCGTTGGTGCCGTCGTCCCCCATCTCCTGCACGCGCGCGGCCGCGTCGTGGGCGTCCTCCAGGATGGCCTCGTGCGCCTCCAAGAGGCGGGACAGCATCGCCGGGACCTCCTCGACACCGTTCGGCGGCCGGGGGATGTGGGTCAGCTCCGCGACGTGTCTCGGGTCGCCCACCGCCACCCCGCCCAGGGTCTGCACGCGCTCGGCGACGGTGTCGATGAGCTCCGTCTGCTCGTCGGCGTGCTTGTCCATCAGCAGGTGCAGCTGGTAGAAGGTGTGACCCCGCATCAGCCAGTGGTGCTTCTTGTACATGTCGTGCAGGATGCGCAGGTCGCACAGCACCTGGTTGAGCCGCTGGCACGAGTACATGCGCGTGTCGTAGGACAGGCCGACCGGGAGCTGCCGGACCGTCCCGAACTTCTGGATCTCCTCGCCCCTCTGGTGCAGCCACGGCTGGCTGCTGCGCGGCTTGGGCGTTTGGCTCGAACTCTGATCGGCGGTGGTCACTGCGCTCCCCCTCAGGGTCGGTGTGCTGCTCGGGGCAGGGAGCCCCGCCAGCCAGTCTTGGTCACCGACCGTTGTCGGAAGAGAAAACGCACGCCATGCGGGGGCAAGGATTCAGGCGGCCGTGCGGTCGAACGCGACGGGGAGGGCGAACAGCCCGTGCATGATCATGCTGGGCCACCACCGCAGCTCGTCCTCGCGCACGGCGAGCCGCAGCCCGGGGAACCGCCGCAGGACGGCGGTCACGGCCACCCGCGCCTGCACCCGGGCCAGCCGCGCCCCCAGACAGAAGTGCGCGCCGTGCCCGAAGGACAGGTGGGAGGCCCCGCGCCCGGGGTCGAAGGAGTCCGGGTCCTCGTAGCGCTCCGGGTCGCGTCCGGCGGACAGGAGGGACACCAGGACCGGTTCGCCCGCCTCCAGCCGGACCCCGCCCACGGTCGTCGGTACGGCGGGGAACCGCCAGGTCGCGTTCTGCAACGGACTCTCCAGCCGCAGGGACTCCTCGATCGCGGGTCCGACCAGCTCGGGGTCCTCCCGCAGGCGCGCCATCTCCTCCGGGTGGCGCAGCAGGAGCAGGAACATGGTGCCGATCAGCGCGACCGTGGTCTCGTGCCCGGCCACGAGCAGCAGGAACGCCGTCGAGGTGACCTCGTCGCGGGTGAGCCCGCCCGAGCGGTGCGCCTCCACCAGGTCGCCCAGGAGGTCGTCTGAGGGCGAGCGCAGCCGCGCGTCCACCAGCTCTCCCAGATAGGCGTCGAACCAGTCCGTGGCGGCGCCGATCGCGTCGAGCTCGTCCGGGGAGGAGGAGTCGATCACGGCCGCCTGCCGGTGGAACTCCGGCCGGTCCGCCCGGGGGACCCCGAGGATGTCGCAGATGATCGCGATGGGCAACGGGTAGGCCAGGTCCCGCACCAGGTCCGGGGCGGGCTCCTTCTCCACCGCGTCGAGGAGTTCGCCGGTGATCCGTTCCGCGCCCTCCTGCAATTCCCGGACCCGGCGCGGGGTGAACGCCCCGGCGGTCACACCGCGGAGCCGGGCGTGGTCGGGCCCGTCCGCGTTGACCATGCTGCGCACGAGACTGGGCCGGTGGTCGAAGGGCAGCCCCAATCCCGCCCGGTACCAGACGGGGTCGGCGCGCGCCGGGTCCTTGAGCATGTTCGGGTCGGCCAGCACGTCCCGCGCGTCGCCGTACCGCGTCACCAGCCAGGCCCGCGCCCCGCCGGGCAGGTCGACGCGGTGGACGGGGGAGTGTTCGCGCAGCCACCGGTAGGCCGGGTGCGGGTCCGCCTCGAGCCCGGGTCCGTGCGTGGCGGGAGGTGTGGGGGACATGGCGGGCCTCTCAACGGGGGGTGTCACGCCCGTTTCCTACCCGTCCGGGCCCCGTTCAGTACCCGTCCGGTCGGCCACGGCGCAGGCGGTCTCCAGGACGAAGCGGGGCCAGGGGCGGTGCGGGTCGTGGCCGGTCAGTTCCCGGACCCGTCGCAGCCGGTAGCGCAGTGTCTGGGCGTGGACGTGCAGCGACTCCGCCGCCGTGGTGGCCGCTCCCGTGTGGAAGTAGGCGCGCAGCGTCTCCAGCAGGTGCCGGTGTTCGTGGGTCAGCAGGGGGCCCAGCACCGCGCGGCGTACGGTGGCGGGGGTGACGGTGCCGCCGTTGATCAGCGCCAGCACGTGGGCGTCGGCCTCGAGCAGCAGACCGTCCGGCTCGAAGGCGTGCGGGGGCGCGGTCTCCACGGCCCCGTCCGCCAGGCGGTACGCGCCGGACAGGTCCGCGAGCCCGCGCGGCTCCAGGACGCAGGCCCGCCATCCCCGGCCCACCAGGGAGGCGGTGACCGTCCCGGCCTCCTCGGGAGCGGTCAGGACCACCACCCGGCCCGAACGCGTGGTCACCAGGGGGTCCGAGGCGTCCGGCGAGGCCTGCGCCAGCAGCTCCAGACCCACCGCCACGGTGGCGTCCGCGACGGACACGGGTTCGGCGACCACCAGCACCGCCGGGTCGGGCGGGCTCAGACCCAGGGTCCGCGCCCGGTCGCGGACGGCCCCCCGCGAAGCCTGGCGGCCGATCAGCAGGTCGTCCAGGAGTGCCCGACGTGCCCGTTCGCGGTCCGCGTCCAGGCGCTGGGCGGCCTCGGCGTGGCCCGTTTCCAGGCTCTCGGAGATCTGGTCGAGGGAAGTCAGCCAGAGTTCGCTGAGGGCGAACACGTCCGCGGCGTCGAGGGTGTGGCCCGCCCGTTCGCGCAGGAGCCGCACCGCGGCGGCCGACCCGACCCGGTGCGCGCGCACCACGGCCCCGATCGAACGGCCGTCGGCGGCCCGGGCCCGGCCGATCCCCCGCAGCCGTTCCACGTCCTCCGGGGGCAGCCGGAGCTCCCCGCGCACCCACAGCTCCAGCGAACGCCGGACCAGCCATCCGGTGATCGCCCGCACCTCCGCGAGTTGGGAGCCGTGGAGCGCCCGGTAGGCGGGCACCTCGGTGTACACCTCGGTGACGATCCGCTCCACCAGATCCGCCCGGTCGCGTTCCAGTGCGACGCTGACCCGCGCGCGCTCGTCGCGCCCCATGCCCTCCCCCGTCCGTACCGGCGCCGTGGCGCCCCCGGCACCGCCGCGCGCGGAGCCCCGCCCGAGGGGCGGAGCGGGCAGCCTATCGCCCGCGCGCGTCTGCGGCCGAGACCGGCCATCCGGGTAAAAACCGTGCACATGCGCGGCGCAGCCTCAGAGGTCGGTCCGCGCTGACATGGCAGTATGCGCACACGAGCCCGGGTGAGAACGCGTGTCCAACACCGAGCGACGGCGTGCCGGGTGCGCCGCTCACACCGGTCGGGTCGGGGGAACGGCCTGACCGGACGGGGAAACGGGGGATGAGGACGATGACGGTTCCCGGCATCACGCTGAACAACGGGCTACGGATGCCGCAGCTGGGATTCGGTGTGTGGCAGGTGCCCGACGACGCCGTGATCGAGGCGGTCTCGCACGCCCTCGCGGCGGGCTACCGCAGTATCGACACCGCCGCCGCCTACGGCAACGAGCGGGGGGTGGGCGAGGCACTGCGGCGCTCGGGACTGCCGAGGGAGGACGTGTTCGTCACCACCAAGCTCGCCAACTCCGACCAGGGCTACGACGCGGCCCTGCGCGCCTTCGACACCAGCGCGGACCAGCTCGGCGTGGAGGTGGTGGACCTCTACCTCATCCACTGGCCGCTGCCCGAACGCGACCTCTACGTGCCCACCTGGAAGGCGCTGGAGCGCCTGTACGCGGAGGGGCGCGCCCGCGCCATCGGCGTGTGCAACTTCCAGCGCCCGCACCTGGAGAGGGTTATGAAGGAGGGCGGGATCACGCCCATGGTCAACCAGATCGAGCTGCACCCGCTCCTCTCCCAGGGGGAGCTGCGCGGCTTCGACGCCGACCACAACATCGCCACGGAGGCCTGGAGCCCGCTCGGTCAGGGGGAGCTCCTGCGCCACCCGCTCGTCACCGAGATCGCCGAGGAACTCGGACGCACCCCGGCGCAGGTCCTGCTGCGGTGGCACGTGCAGCTGGGCAACGTGGTCATCCCGAAGTCGGTGACCCCGGAGCGCATCCGCTCCAACTTCGACGTCTTCGACTTCGAACTGTCGGAGGAGGACATGGAACGCCTCGACGGCCTCAACGAGGACCACCGTTTCGGGCCCGACCCGGACACCTTCGACGCGGACTGAGGCGGACACCGACCCGGCCGACGGCGCGGTCGGGCCGTGTTCGGCGCGGCGCCTAGCGGAGCTCGCGGAGCCTGCGGGCCCCCGCGAGGGTGGCGTCGATGCCGTCACGGCGCACGCGGGCGACGTACACGCCGCCGCCGACGAAGATGGCGAGGAACAGCCCGACCACGGCGGTCAGGGCCAGCACGGACAGCACGGAAGAGATCATGCGGCCATGGTAGCCGCATGTCGGACGACGCTCTCACCGGGGGAGTCCCGGGTGCGCGCCGAGCGAGACGGAGGGTCCGCCGATGGACCGGACACCGCACGAGATCATCAACCCGCTCTCCCTCCCCGACCCCGTGGGCTACTCACACGCCCTGGTGGTGAACCCGGGGCGCACGGTCTACGTGGGCGGCCAGACCGCGCTGCGCTCCGACGGAGTGCTCACCGGCGCATCGCTGGTGCAGCAGTTCGACCACGCCCTGGCCAACGTGGTGGAGGCACTGCGCGCGGCGGGGGCCCGGCCCGCGCACGTGGTGAGCATGCGCGTCTACACCACGTCGGTGGGCGTCTACCGGGTCAACCTGAAGGCCCTCGGCTCGATCTACCGCCGCCACATGGGCCGCTACTACCCGCCGATGGCCGTCCTCGGCGTCACGGAACTGCTGGAGAACCGTGCCCAGGTCGAGCTGGAGTGCGTGGCGGTGATCCCGGAGGCCAGCGACGACGCGGAGCTCGCGGAGGGGGAACCCCGCGAGCTCGTGGAGGAGGTCGACGACCCGTTCGTGGACGATCCGGCCACGGAGGAGCCCGAGGAGGGGTCCGAGGAGTCGCGGATCTGACCCGTGGGCCCCGGGCGGGCGGTGTCCGTCCCCCGCCCGGAGCGCCCCCTCACCGTCCCGGTGAGCGCACCAGGAGCACCGCGGCCACGCACACGGCCATCCCGGCCAGCGCTCCCGGGCCCACCGGGTCGCCGAACATCAGCCAGGTCCACACCAGGGTGGTCGGCGGGGTCAGGTAGAGCAGCGCCGACACCCGGGCGACACTGGTCCGGGCCAGGTTGACCCAGTACAGCCCGTACCCGCCGAGGGTGGACAGCACGACCACCCACGCCACCGCGGCCCAAAAACCCGGCGTGGCCGGCGGTGCCAGTGTCCCCGTCGAGGCAGCGAGGCCGGTGAACAGTACCGCGCTCACCGCGCACTGCACGGCCAGCGCCTCCACCAGGCTCCCGCCCGGGCGCGAGCGCCGTTCCACCAGGGTCGCGGCCACCAGGGACAGCATCGCTCCGAACGGGAGCGCGTAGGCCCACCACGGGGCGGCCCCGGCCCTGATCAGGTCCGCGCCGACCACCAGGCCCACTCCGGCCAGGCCCACCACCAGGCCGAGCACCTGGCGCCCCCGGACGCGCTCGCCGAGGAGCGGCACCGCGAGCGCCGCGGCCACCATCGGCTGGAGGGCGGCCACCAGCGCACTCGTTCCCGCGGGCACCCCCGCCTCGGCGGCGGCGACCACCCCGTACAGGTACCCGGCCTGGGCCAGCAGACCCAGGAGCGCGTGCAGGGCCAGGTCGCGCGGTGCCATGCGCGCCCCCCGCCACAGGCACCACCCCACCAGCAGCGCGCCCACCACCAGGAAGCGCCAGGCCAGCAGGGTGGTCGCCGGGGCCTGCCGGGTTCCCAGCTCGGCGCCGACGAACCCCGAGCTCCACATGACCACCAGCCCGGCGGCCAGCAGGAGGGGGAGCGCGGCGCCGGCGCGGGAGCGGTTCGCCGGGTCCGGTCGGGTGCTCTGGTGCGGGGTCGAGACGTCCATGGGGCAGAGGTAAACACACCGGTCGGTATACTCACAATGTAGTCACGGGGAAGGAAATCCGAACATGGCCAGCGTCACCACGTCACCCCAGCTCACCCCGGCCGCCCGCCGCGTCCTGGACACCGCCTCCGAGCTCTTCTACACGCGGGGCATCAACACCGTCGGCATGGAACTGGTCGCCGAACGCGCCGGAGTCACCAAGAAGACCATCTACGACCGGTTCGGCTCCAAACAGCGGCTGGTCGTCGCCTACCTGAGGGCCCGCGACGCCCGATGGCGCGACTTCCTCGCCGCCCGGATCGACCCGCGGGCCACACCGCGCGCACGCGTCGCCGCGACCTTCGAGGCCCTGGACGCGTGGATGCGCGAGGAGAACGAGCGCGGATGCGCCATGGTCAACGCCTACGCGGAACTGTCGGAGCCCGGACATCCCGGCCGCACCGTCGCCGAGGAACAGAAGCGGTGGCTGCGCGACCTCTACGCCGGGCTCGCCCGTGAGGCCGGCGCCACCGCGCCCGAGGAGCTGGGGGAGGTCCTCGCCATGCTGCACGAGGGAGCCGTCGTGGCGCGCAACGTCACCGGGACCGCCGACGCCGCCCTGACCGCCCGGGCGGCCGGGAACGCCCTGCTCACCGCCCACGGGGTGCCCGAGTGAACCCGTCCCCCTACAGGTAGCCCAGGCGGGAGAGCTCGTTGCGGGCCACCCCGTGCACGTCGCCGTGGTCGTCGCGGGACAACCGCTCTCGCCACGAGCCCACGCCCCAGGAACGGTCGGCCAGCAGTTCGCTGGCCGAGACCCGGGCGCCGGTGAACCCGAGCAGCCGCTCGGCGGTCTCCACCTCCCGACCGTGCACGTCCTCGTAGCGCAGGGTCATCAGCTGGTCGGGGCCGATCTCCTTGCGCAACCGAGCGGACATGCGCACCGCGCCCCGCCAGCGCATCGCGCACTTGGTCGCCACCGAACCGTCCGTGAACGCGCCCAGGTCCGACTCCTCCTCCAGACCGAAGAAGTGGTTGGGGAACTCGTGGTCCAGCTTCATGAAGCTGGGTTTGAGCCAGGCCAGCGACCGCTCGTCCTCCATCATGTCCGCGACCACGTCCCGCCCGTCCCGGATGATCTGCACGAAGCGCGCGTCGGGGAAGGCGGCGTGCAGGGCGTTCGCGGAGTACAGCAGATCGGGGCTGGCGTCGCCGTAGCGGAGCGCGGAGGCGCTGTGCGCGCAGGGCTCGGCCGAGGCGTTGGCGGGAACCCCCGCGCCCGGCCCCGGGCAGCGGGGGCAGGTCAGGGGAGTGAGCTGCCAGCTCTCCGCGTAGGCCTCGCGCAACAGGGTCGCGGTGCCCGACACCTTCTCCTGGGCCAGGGAGGGGCGTCTGGCCACGGCGTAGACCGCGTTGAGCACGCCCGGGGAACCGGCGCCGAGATGGAAGCCGGGGGCTCGGGCCAGGGCGTGGGCGATCACCGGGACCCCGGAGTGGGGTGCTCCGAGCACGAACACGGGGCGCTCGACCTTGGTCCCGTTGACCACGAGGATGTAGGAGGGCTGCTTCATGATTGTGTCGTATTTTTGCACCCTTTGCCCTCCTCGTGTGCATCGGTCGGTACCTGGAGGCACCCGCCCCACACGTTCCCCGAGGTTAAGGGCAGGAACGGTCCGGAAAGCGCCGTGCTACGCCAAGACCGGGGAAAGCCCCGCAAAGACGCTGTAAGAATGGGGTATGGCCTCGATGACCGACGACACCACGCCGTTCCACGACCCCGAGGGGTACGAACGGGCGGCGGAGCTGCTCGCCCGCGCGCGACGCATCACCGTCCTGACCGGCGCCGGAGTGTCCACGGACTCCGGTATCCCGGACTTCCGCGGCCCGCACGGGCTGTGGACCACCGACCCGGACGCCGAGGCGATGTCGGACATCGACAGCTACATGGGCGACGTCGACGTGCGCCGCCGCACCTGGCTGGCCCGCCGCGCCCACCCGGTCTGGCGCGCCGAGCCCAACGCCGCCCACAGGGCCCTGGCCGACCTCGCCGCCTCCGGGCGCCTGCACGCCCTCGTCACCCAGAACATCGACGGTCTCCACCAGCGGGCCGGGGTCCCCGCGGACGAGGTCGTCGAGGTCCACGGCACCATGCTCCGGGTGACCTGTATGTCCTGCGGGCTGCTCAGCCCCAGCCCCGAGGTGCTCGACCGACTGGACGAGGAGTCCGACCCCCACTGCGTCGTGTGCGGGGGCATCCAGAAGACCGACACCATCTCGTTCGGCCAGCGCCTGGACCCCGAGGTCCTCGAACGCGCCGCGCGGGCCGCCCGCGAGTGCGACGTGTTCGTGGCCGTGGGCACCTCCCTCACGGTGCACCCGGTGGCCGGGCTGTGCGACGTCGCCATGATGGCGCGGGCCTCGCTGGTGATCGTCAACGCCGAGCCCACGCCCTACGACGACTACGCCAGCGCGGTCCTGCACGACCCCATCGGCGACGTACTCCCGGCCCTGGTCGAACGGGCCCTGGCGGACTAGGGCGTGTTTTTCAGATCATTCCGCGCTCGCGTGGCCAGGCTGCCTCTCGCTGCGCCGATGGAGCTCGGACAGCCAAACCCGGGCTGACCTTCGCTCATCGTCTTGCGAGAGATGGCCTGGCGGCCGCTCGCGGAGCTGGCGGCTCCGCCGCCAGAAGGCGAAAGCACCCAAAAAACACACCCTAGGAGCGGCCGTCCGGCGGCGGCCCGGCCGAGCCGAAGGGCGGGGTGGACCGTCTGACCCTGCGAACGCGGGCCGGGCGTTCGTCCTCGGCGTCGGCCGCCGGACGCTCCGCCGGTGAACCAAGGACACGACTCCTCCAACGCAGGAGCAGGCCCGCGTCCCAGTGATCGATGTGAGGGCGCAGCTGATCCAGCAGCAGGACCACGGACCCGGTCGAGGCTCGGAGCCGGTCGTCGATGTCCCGACACCTGTTGAGGAAGTCCATCACCTGCTTCTCCAGGATCGTCCTCCGGTCCAGGTGCGACGGCCACAGCGCGAGGTCCTCCATCGCCTGACGGAGCGTCACGAGTTCGACCCCGCCGAGCACGGGACCGGCCAGGAGCCGCTCATAGCTCCGGAGCCGCTCCGTCAACTGGTGTTCGGTGAGCTGGTCGAGGGGTTCCAGGCGCAGCCGCAACACCTCGTGGGTCTCCACCCAGGCCTTCCCGTCCTCGTCCGCCAACCAGGTGCCGATGTCGTGGGAGACGTGGCGCATGTAGGGGGTCAGGAGCAGCGCGAGCCGTGAGGCCGTTCCGTTGGCCCGGATCGCCGTGGACCGCAGCAGCCGGGAACTCACCGTCCGGTACGGCACCTCCACCTCGTACGGGTTGAAGGTCGCGGGGTTCCCGGGGGAGTCGGCGCGCAGTTCGAATCCCACGCACTCGCCGAGGTTGACCGGTTCGCCGTGGTCACGGCTGAGCACGCTGTGGGGCCGCCGCAGATCCCAGTATCCGAGGTGACGCATGCGCACGAGGTCGACGATGCCGAACCACTGGGAGGGGGGCAGCGCCCGCCACAGCGACACCGTGTGCCGCCAGGAGTGCCAGGTGTCGGTGTTGTCGGGGTAGAGGCGCTCCAGGGGGATCGGCTCCTCGCTCGCCAGCACGAGCACGGTCACCAGGTTGGCCGTGTACCGGGCCTCGCGTCCGGTGGTGGGCAGCCGCGCCGGCTCGTATCCCGCGAACGATCGGTTCGGCGCTGGGAAGGGAGCCTCCCGGAACAGCTCCACCAGCAGTTCCTGGACCTCCTCGCGCAGCCCCGGCTCCCCGTCCATCCGCCGGGTGAGGAGTTCGTCCAGGAAGCCCACGACCCGGTCCCGGCCCGCGAAGGCGGCGAAGGAGGCCAGCGCGTACAGCTCGCCGTCGTCCAGGTGCGCGACACGGCTCCGGCGCCGGGACGCCCGGGACCGGTCCTCCACCAGCTCCTCCAGGGCCGCGACGACCATGCGGGCCACTAGGTACTCGCCGAACGTGGCGTGCAGGAACTCGAAGGCGCTGCTGGTGCCGTCCGTGGTCCTCGACCGAGCCTCGTGGACGAAGAAGAACCGGCCCAGAACCTGGTGGGCGGGGGCGATCCGGCCGTGCAGATCGGGGTGGTCGGGGCGGTGGGCCGACTCCGGCATGAGGGCGGCCAGGTCCTCGTCCAGTTCGTCGGCGCGCACGCTCTGGCGGCTCCGGGCGAACATCGCCATCGCGGTCACCTCCAGCCTGCGCAGCTCGTCCTCGACCGCCCGTTCGAGATCGCGCCCGCCCAGGTGGGGCCGGTGCTTGTCGACCTCTCGCCGGGCGAACATGGTGAGCAGCCGCTCGTACAGCTCCCCGTGGGAGAGTTCCTCCGAGGCGTGCATCAGGGCGTTGTCGTGGGCGTCGTAGACCAGCAGCATGATCAGGAGCAGCGGCTGTTCGGCCAGGTCCCGGTAGCGGAGCACCGTTTCCAGCGGCAGGGGTTCCAGGTCGGACGAGGCGAGCGCGTCGGCGTTGGCGTCGTTCCAGACCCCGAGCATCCGTTCGATCCGGGCGTCGTCGAAGGGCTCCAGGCGGATGACGGTCGTCCCCACGGGAAACCGCGCCCGGTCGGCCACCAGGGTGCGGCTGGTGACGATCACCGCCACCGGCTGACCCAGGGCCTCCTGCCTCTGTTGGAACTCCTGGACCCGTTCCAGGTAGTCGGAGCGGTCGACCCCGGTCGCCTGGAGGAGTTCGTCGAAACCGTCCAGGACGATCACCGGCAGCGCGCCGTCGGCGTCGTCGGCCATCTCCCGCCAGGACACCGGGGTGTGCAGTTCGGCCCGCAGCCCCTCCTCGATCTGCACGTGCAGGGGCGCGTTGGCGCTGACCGATCGCAACTCCACCCGGACGGGCAGGAAGTCCTCCGGCGGCAGCTGGGCGGCGAGCATCTCGGTGAACTTGGACTTGCCCGCCCCGGGGTGTCCGAGGACCACAGTGGGGAACGCCCCGGCCCGCGGGTGGGTGATCAGGGAGGCGACGGCGCTTTGGAGGTCGTCCCGGACGGGGACGTCCTCCCACCACGCGTCGCTGGCCGGGTTGGGGTTGCCGTACTCCTGCGCCAGGGCGATCCGTGCTCGCGGCGGGATGTAGGCGGTACGCAGCGAGGGGAGCGACAGACCGGACGGCACGTCGTTCGAGCGCAGCACCGGCCGGTCCAGCACGGTCTGGTAGGACGCGGTCAGCTCGCGCCTGCGGCGGGTGACCGGACGCCCGGAACCGATCCGGGCCAACTGTTCGCGCAGATCGGAGAGGCCGGTGCCGATCTCGCGGCGGGTCCGCGCGTGCTCGTCCAGGTGTAGCCACATCCCGAACTCGGGGACCTCGGCCGCGAGCCGCCGGACGTTCTGGTCGAGGTGGCGGGGGGCCAGGAAGGCCATGGCCTCCGTGAACCTGCGCATCAGCGGATGGGTCTGCGTGGTGATCCCGTAGCGTTCGGCCACCGCCAGGCCACAGACGAAGTGCGCGATGTCGACCGCCGCGAAGTCGCGGACGAACGCGCCGTGGTCCTCGGGGGAGGACGCGATCGGGAACGCCGTGCCCAACCCCGGGAACGCGTCCAGACCGTCGCCCAGCACGGCGAACTGCTCCTGCGAGGTGATCTCCAGGTCGTCCAGCCCGAAGGGCATCCCGATCCGGGTGAAGGCCTCGTCCGCCGCCTCGAAGGCCGAGGTGACCACCAGGACCTGGTACGCGGCCTGTATCCTCTCGGTCCGCGACTGGCGGCTCCGCCCCCGCATTCGGCCGCCCAGCCCCTCCAACAACCGACGGCCCCTGCCCACCAGGGCGCCGCGCAGGCCGAACAGGTCGGGGACGCCCACCAGTCCCAGGCCGCCGTCGGCCACCTTCTCCGCGAGGTCGAGGACCTCCGAGTCGCCGTCGCCGAGGATCGTGAGCGCGTCACTGTAGGTGAGCCGTCGGGCCATCGTGTGCCTCTTCCACGTCCGGGGGTGCCTGTGGGCGGGAACGCGATCGGACCCGACACCGGGGGGAGGCGTCGAGTCCGCACGTCAGAAGGGGTGTCGCGGGTATGGGGTTGTTCGTTGGGCGGGCGCCCAGGGGGGAGCGGCCCACCACGGGTGGGACGCCCTACGGCAGCTGCCAGTTCACCGGTTCGGCGCCCTGTTCGGTGAGCATCTGGTTGGTCCTGCTGAACGGCCGGGAGCCGAAGAACCCGTTGCGGGCCGAGAGCGGGCTCGGGTGCGCGGACTCCACGCACGGGACCCCCGGCATCATCGGCCGCAGGTTGCGGGCGTCACGCCCCCAGAGAATGGCCACGAGCGGCTTGCCGCGCTCGGCCAGGGCCCGGATGGCCTGCTCGGTGACGGCCTCCCAGCCCTTGCCCCGGTGCGAACCGGCGTTGCCCGGAGCCACGGTCAGGACCCTGTTAAGCAGCAGGACGCCCTGCTCGGTCCACGGGGTGAGGTCGCCGTTGGAGGGCATGGGGGTGCCCAGGTCCTCGCCCATCTCCTTGTAGATGTTGCGCAGGCTGGCGGGCAGGCGCACCTCCGGGGCGACGGAGAAGCTCAGCCCGACGGCGTTGCCCGGGGTGGGGTAGGGGTCCTGGCCCACGATGAGCACACGCACGTCGTCGAAGGGCTGCTGGAAGGCGCGCAGGACGTGGTCCCCGGCGGGCAGGTAGGTGCGACCCTCGGCGACCTCCTGGCGGAGGAAGTCACCCATAGCGGCGATCTGGGGGGCGACCGGCTCCAGCGCCTTCGCCCAGCCGCTGTCCATGATCTCGTTCAGGTCCTTGTTCGACATGGCCAGAACACTAGCGCCAGCCGCGGACAACCACGGCCGCTCCGGAGGTTTCGCCCCGAAGCGACACCGGTTGGAGACCTCCCGGTACCGGGGTCACGCGTACAGGTCGAGGAGGAGTTCCGCGAGGGCGTAGAGCACGGCGACGCCGAGAAGGGCCCGGACGAGGGCGGCGGACACGGCCACACTTCGGCTGACCGCCCGCAGCCGCCGGTTGGCTCGGTGGAGGCGCTCCCGCCTCGCCTCCAGATGCCGTTTCAGCTCCACCCGCTGTTCCCCGGCCCGCCGCTCCGCATCGTCAACGCGCTCCCGGAGGTCACGCAGGTGCCGACGGGCCTCCGCCGGACCGACGACGGTCTCGAGCCGTTCCGGGTGGTCGGCGGCGGGCATGGCACCGTGGACGTGCCGCTCGTGGTCGCGGACGGCGGCCAGCCGTTCCCGGAGCGAGGCGCGGCTGATCTCCAGTTCGCCCTCACTGCGTTTCAGCAGCAGGGTCGTCACCACCAGGCGGTCGGTGGCGTGGATCGCCCGCCGCTGGCAGACGAGGTGCACGGCCTTCAGGGCCACCAGCA
The DNA here is from genome assembly GCF_040635075.1 of Nocardiopsis sp. NPDC007018. Taxonomy (NCBI): domain Bacteria; kingdom Bacillati; phylum Actinomycetota; class Actinomycetes; order Streptosporangiales; family Nocardiopsidaceae; genus Nocardiopsis; species Nocardiopsis sp. NPDC007018. The sequence continues at coordinate 26,723 of NZ_JBEYHA010000008.1, read as the reverse complement.
CCGGAAGGGAGACGACGATCAAGACAGCGGCGGCCGCGCTCTCGGGAGACATGGAGGCCTTTCCTCGGGTCAGAGCTCTCGAAAACCGAAGGGGAGCGTCTCCTCGGAGCGGGCCCTGGAGGCGAGGAGTTCCCTCGCGGCGTACTCGTCCGCGACCGTCCGCTCCGGGGACTCCTGTCGTGACGACACACGGCTCAGCGACGTGATCCTGAGCCGCAGTGCCGTGTCCGCCCGAGCGATCTCGTCCCTGCGCTTCTGGTGGGACTCCAGGACCCCCTCCAGCGAATCCAGGTCCTCCAGTTCGGGTGATTCGACGCCCGCGGCGTCGACCCTCAACGCGTGCACCACGGAGACGACGATCAGCACCATCGCGACCATCAGGGCGGCCAGGAGGAGCGTCGAACTGACGGGAGCTGTCACTGCCGCACTCCAGGGGAATCGGAGAACCCGTGGTCGAGGGTCTGCCCGGCTTGGTCGACGAGGTCGTTCCTGGAGGACTCCCACCGGTCCTCCATGTTCGAGGAGGGCCCCGGCGTGGCCGGTGGCGGCGCGGAGTGGACCCGCACGACCTCCCGCAGGACGTCCCGGTACCGGTCCTCCGGAGCCCCGGCCCGTTCGAGTGCCTCCGCCCCGGTACCGCCCACGGCGTGTTCGGCCTCGGTCAGCGCCCGCTCCAGCTCACGGCCCCTGCGCTCGGCGTTGAGCAGCAACTCCCGGGCCGTCGTGACGTAGCGGTTGGCCCGCTCGATCACCGACCTGACGCGGTGCTCCTGCTCCTGGGTGAGTCCGGGCAGTGAGACGACCTCGTAGGTTCCATCGTCCCTCCTGCTCACGTTTCCGGCGACCTGGAGGGGCTCGAAACGCACGTTCAGTGTCGCGAGCCGGTACTCGAAGTCCCGCCTGGCCGATCCGAGCCTGTGAGAGAGCCACCGCACGGACTGGTCGTCGCGTCGCGCGTCGCGGCGTCCGTTCTTGGCGATGGTTTGACGGCGGCGCTCGATGTCCCACAGCAGACTCCGGGACTCTCGGCGAAGGGTGTGCAGCGCGCTCCTCTTCTCCAGCGAGGTGAGGCGCAGCTGACGCTTCTCGTTCTCCCGCTTCAACAGGTGCAGCCTGACACTGCCGACCACGTTGAAGACCGCGGCGCCGACGAACAGGACGGCCGTGACGACCAGGAACGCGGTCACGGCTCACCCTCCGTCCGGCCCTCGCCCGGCTCCCGGGAACCTCGCAGCGCCCTGGCGGTCGTCTCGAGGATCTCCCGTTCCGCCGCACTCGACTCAGGGAAGGCGTCGTCCATCTTGCGCAACACCTCGACCTCACTCTCAACGGAGTCGATCGCGCTCCTGACGTGTTCGGACCGCCTCGAGGCCGCCAACGCGATCTCCTCGTAGGTCGCGGACAGCTGCGTCAGGGAGTTTCGGACGCCGATTTCCGGGCCGTCCATCACATCCAGTCGGGCCGTCTTCTGGTCCTCCTCAGTCCTCTCACCGTGGCCCTGGAGAAAGCCGTGCACGGCGTTGCTCAGCAAGATGACGACCACGGAGGCCGCCATGGCGTAGACCGCGAAGTCCTGGAGCACGGGGCCCTCTCCGGTGACGGTGATGGTTCTGGGGACCTGTTCTGAGGACAGTGTTCCGCCCTCGCCCTCCGAGTGCCAGAGTGGATACCCCACGTGACCGCTTCCGGCCAGCGCGCGGCACTCGGGACCGCTCCGCCGGTGCGGTCAGCGACGGGCGCGCTCGCGCCACCGCTCGAGTCGGGCGCGGGCGAGGCGGGTGTGTTCGGAGCCCTCCCCGTGCAGGCGCGCGTGCAGCGCTACCAGGTCCTCGTACCCGCGCACGGCCTCCGCGGGACGCCCGGCCGCCCCCAGGTAGGCCGCCCGGTAGTGCAGGGCGCGCAGGGTCAGCGGATCGCCTTCCCCACGTGCTCGGACCAGGTCGGGGACCAGCTCGCCCAGTTCCCGCACGGCGCCGGACGGGTCGCCCGACTCACCCAGTTCGAAGGCGAGGTACAGCCGTGTGGTGTGCACCCTCTCCGCGTCCGCCCCGTGCGCCGCCGCCAGGTCCGGAACCAGGGCGGCGTGGGTCCGGGCGGCCAGCGCGTGGTTCCCGGCGCGGCCCGCGTTCGTCGCCAGGTAGTAGCGGGCGGCCAGGCTCTCCGGGTGGCACGGCCCGTACAGCCGGAGAAGGTCGGGCAGCAGAGCCTCGAAACCGCGCACCGCCCGCTCGTGGTCCCCGCCCTTGCCCGTCGTGTACGCCTCGCGGCGGCGGGCCCGCAGGGTGTCGGGGTGGTCGGGGCCGAACACGGCGTGCAACGCGGGCAGCAGGTCGCGGAGCTCCCGTGCGGCCCGGTCGAACTCACCGGCCGCCGCGCGCTCCCGGGCCGCCGCCGCCCTCGCGCGCAGCCGGTCCGGGTCGGTCTCCTCCCGCGGGGCGGTTCCCGGCGGAAGCGCCTCCTCGGTGTACGGGAGGGTGGGGGAGACGGACGGGCCCGGGGCCGGGGCCGGGCGCAGCGGGGGCAGAAAGGGTGCCAGCCGTTCCCGCACGTCCTCGGCGTGCGCGGGCCGGTCGTCGGCGCTCTTGGCCAGCATCACCGCGACCAGCCGGGCCAGCTCGTCCGGGACCTCGGGCCGCAGGGCGCGGACTGTGGGGGCGGGGTCGGTCAGGTGCATGCGCAGCACCGTCAGCGGGTTGGGGTGCCGGAACGGCGGGCGCCCGGTCAACAGCAGGAACAGGATGGCGCCCAACGAGTACAGGTCGCTCCGCCGGTCCACGCGGTCACCGCGCACCTGTTCCGGCGACATGTACAGCGGAGTGCCCACCACCTGCCCGGTCCGGGTGATGCGGTCGTTGCGGTCGGCGTCGGTGAACGCGGCGATCCCGAAGTCCAGGACCTTCAGGGTGCCGTCGCCGGTGCCCCGCTCGACCACCATCAGGTTCCCCGGCTTCACGTCGCGGTGCACGATTCCGGCCGCGTGCGCCGCTCCCAGCCCCGCCGCCGCCTGCGACACCAGGGCGACCGCGTGGCCCAGCGGCAGCGGCCCCCTCTCCTTCGACAGCGCGCTCAGGGACCGGCCGCGTACCAGCTCCATCACCGCGAACATCGAGTCCGTCCCGTGCGCGTCATCGGAGTCGTGGCCGAAGTCGTACAGGATGACGATGTGGGGGTGACCGGCCAGGCGCGCCGTCAGCCGGGCCTCACGCCGGAACCGGGCCTCGGTTCCGGCCGGGTCGGCCCGGCCCGGCCGGATCAGCTTCACGGCGACCGGGCGGTCCAGCACCTCGTCACGGGCCCGCCAGACCTCCCCCATCCCCCCACTGCCCAGGAGCGAGACGAGCCGGTACCGCCCGCTCAGAACCCTGTCCTCCGCCACCCGTACCCCACCTTCGGACCGTGCTCGGCGCCGCCACCGGACGTCGCGGCGGTCCCGTGGCCGTACGGGGCGTCAGGGTACAGCCGTTGAAGCTACTGTGTTGCTGTGCCGACGGCACCCGGAAACCCGATCCCCCCTGATCCCCCGTGTGGAAAGAGTGTCAGAGCCGTGAGCCTGAATCTCTACGTAGGTCCGGACTCCCAACCGGACAAATACCGTCTGGTCCGTGTCGTGGGGCGCGGCGGCGAGGCAACGCTCTACCTGGCGCAGGTCAGCCTGGCGGGGCAGACCGAACCCGTCGTGGTGAAGGTCCTCAACTCCGACGTCACCTCCAACGAGGAGCAGTTCGCCGAACTCAGCGCCCGCTGGAGCGAACAGGCCGAACTGCTGCGCTTCATCAACCGGCTCGGCGTCGTGGGCGTGCGGGAGCACTTCGAGGGCGCCCCCGAGCACCCCGCGGCGGGGACGGTCGAGGGGGAGTGCCCCGCCGACGAGCGTGCCCTCTACCTGGTGATGAACTACGTCGACGGACTCGACCTGCGTGACTGGCGGGCCGAGAACGTCGTGGAGGGGCCGCGCGGCCGACGCGAGGTCATGCGCTGTCTGGAACAGATCGCCCAGGTACTGGACGTGCTCCACTCCGGTCGGGCGACCCCCTCCAAACGCGTGGTGGTGCACGGCGACCTCTCACCCGGCAACATCATGGTCAGTTCGGAGGGCCAGGCCACCCTGGTGGACTTCGGCCTGAGCCGGATCGCCGCACGCCACATGACCGCGCGCCCCTGGTTCACCCCCGGGTACGCGGCCCCGGAGATCTTCGACGGCGAGTTCTCACCCGCCACCGACCGCTACGCCTTCGGGGCGATCGCCTACTTCGCCCTCACCGGCCAGGACCCGCCGCCCGCCCCGGAGCAGCTGCGGGCCAGGCTCGCGGAGCTTCCGCTCGTGGTCGAGGCTGAGGAGTCACGGCGCGCGCTGGTCATGCGCATGTTCTCGGTCGACCCCGCCGAACGCCCCGGGGCCTCCGACTGGGTCCGCGCCCTGCGTTCCCTGGCGACCTCCTCGGTGCCGTGGACCGCTCCGACCTCCGACCCCGCCGGTTTCGGCGACCCCGGTGACCCTGGCGACCCCGGTGACGCGCTCGGTGCCGCCAGCCTGGTGAGCCCCGCACCCGGGACAGCCCCCGAGGTGCCCGCCGAGCACGACTCCGGAGTGGAGGGAGCCGACCCCCCGTCGGGCGCCCGCTTCACCGGTCCGCCGCCGGTCGGCGCATCCGGCCCCGACATCCCTCCGGCCAGGAGCGAGGACGACGGGGACCGGGCCGCGCCGGAACCGCGACGTCCGGTCGGCGGCATGCGGGGCGTCCCCTCCGCCCGGTCCGGGGAGCGGCGGGACGATCCGCCACCCGGCACGGTGGCCCCGGCGCACACGGGCGGGAACGTCCCCGGTCCCCGGCTGCCCCCGGTGCCGCCCCCGTCCCAGCCCAGCGGCCCCCCGGTGCCGCCCCAGCCGCGCGACGCCACCGGCGGTGCCCGGCCCGGCGGCCCCGGCGGTTTCCCCCACACCGGTCCGACGAGTCATCCCGTGTCGCGGCCCACGCCCCACCACGGCTCCCCGGGGTACGGCGGGCCCCAGGCGACCGGGCCGTCCGCCGCTCCGCCCCCGCCGCCCGCCGCGCGTACCAGCGAGAGGCCCCGACGGAAGTCACGCACACCGCTGCTGGTCGGGTTGGCGCTCTTCGCGGTCCTGTTCATGGTCGTCGGGGCCGGGGGCACCTACGTGGTGATGGACCGGGTCCTGCCCTCCCTCACTGGTGACGCGGAGCCGGACGGCACCCAGCTCGCCGACACCTCCACCGAGGCTTCCCCCGCGCCCTCCGAACAGCCCGACCCCACCGAGGCGGTCGGGGCGGGCACGTCGTCCCCGACCCCGAGCGAGGAGGCTTCCTCAGAACCCGAGCCGACGTCCGTCCTGATCACCCAGATGGAACCGGTGGAGGTCTCGCACGGCCGGTGGGAGCCGTCGGCGGGCCGGGCCGAGATGAACGGGGAGGTGTACTCGCGGGCCCTGCTCTCCACCACCTGCGCCAGGTGTCGGGGGTGGTCCGAGTACAACCTGAGTCGCGACTGGACCCTCTTCACCGCGACCATCGGTGTCGACGACCGTTCGAGCTCCAGCGGCACGGTGACCCTGAGCGTGCTCGTGGACGGCGAGCCGGAGGTCAAGGAGACGCTGCGGCTGGGCGAGACGATGGAGATCGAGGTCGACGTCTCCGACGCCCTGCGCCTGCGCCTGGAGGTGGACAGCTCGGACGACGAGGTCCGGCCGGTGTGGGCCGACCCCACCCTCGTCGCCGACTGACCGCTTCCAGCGTCGTCAGTCCAGGCCTTCTGAAACGATCACACGAGCTAAACGAATGCCAGATCGAACACAGCGTAAAGGGCTGTGGCAACCAGGAGGAATCTGAGGAGCGTCGTGGAGACGGTGAAGAACCGATCCATTGAACGGAATCGCTGATTCATCGATTGGATTCGGGTGCGCTTCTCCTCAAAATTCGTTTCTATCTGTTCTAGCTGCTTCTTTGTGTTCAGTTCTACGCTTTTGGAATACTCCATAAGGCTTTCGAGGTGTTGATTCGCCTTCTGGTTGTTGACGACTGCCCTGAGGTCTTCCGGGTGGTCTTGGTCCGGCACCGTGCCGAAAATGAGCTGCTCACAGTTTCGAATGGCGAATAGTTGCGACTGGAGAGAACTTTGAGCGATATCCAACTCAAGTCCCTTCCGTTCTCGCGTAAGCCCGATGGTGACCATTTTGTCGCTGACATGAAGAAGTCTCGACCGAGAAACGCGAGATGCCCGCCCGAGGGCAATGTATGCTGGAACAGCAAGAGCGATGAAGAGAAATAGCACTATGGCTTGAGTGTCCATCTTCACTTCCCATGCTCGATGGTGGTCGTATTGGGGGAAAGCTTGTCGTGTTCTTCTTGCGCGAGTTCAAGAAGATCCTGGAGGATTCTTTCCCGCGTGATTGAGTGCTGCTTCTCGAGAATTCGCGGTTCGGGTTCGGGCGTCGGTGAGTCCTTACGCCCTGTGAGAATCCATGTTTTCTTTCGGGTGGTGTTTCCGGAGATATCTTCTGCCAAGGGCGTCGGTTCCTGGGAAGGAGGGCTGGTGAGTTCAGGTTGGGGGGGGTCTCTCTCCTCGCCTGTAAGATCTACTGAACTCCGTTTCAGGTAGTCTACGATCTCTGCAAGACTTTCACGCAGGCCTTCGTCAATATCTTTATGGGATTCGAGAAGTTGCTCGACTCCACCTTTTACGGTATTTTCTAGATCCTTTTTCACGGCCTTGATTCCCGGGATTTTTCCCTCTGTCTCTTTTTTCTTGAAAACTAGATGTTTACAAACGGAGTTATTGCGCTCGATGAACTGCTCGACCGATTCTCTTTCCGAGGCCTTCAGTCCAGGCAGGGCCAAAATTTTGTAGGTGCCGTTTCCGGTGTTCCTGAGCAGTCCGACGTCAACGGAGGGCTGGAACTGCTCTGCCCTGACCTTGAGGCGGTAGTTGATCCTTCTTTTGTAGGAATCAAGGTTGTACAAGTTTTTGTTGATTTCCTTCAAGTTTTCTATGGATGTTTTGAGGGCTTCGTCTCCGAACTCCTTTCGGTACTCACTAATCTTGTTAAGATGGTTCAGGCACTCATTGATCAGCTTCTCTTGTTTTCGGTGTTCAGATTTCTGAACGTTCTCTGTTGATTTCTTGTCATTGGAAGTCTTCAGGCGATTCATGAGAAAAGCGAATCGGCCCGGAAAGGCCACAACCAAAGTGGCGACTACGGCTGAACCCGCGATGCCAAGCAATGCGACTGTTCCCACGGTGACCTCCTTCAGCTGGCGTCGGTGTTCAAATTGGAGTGAAGGCTAGTTGGTTGGTGTTTTTCGCGCGAGTGCGTCTGCAGCCTCTTCTGAGTTTGTTCTGGAATGCAGGAATGTGTTTTTCGCATAATTTATGGATGGCTCGAATCCAGCAGTTCCGATCTGTTCGGTGGATTCCTTTAGAGACTGTACCCTAGCCCGTAGCGCCCCCTCCGCCGCAAGTGTCATTCGTCGTGAGATGCGCAATTCTGAGATATCCTGCTCTAGTTGATTGATGTGGTCTGAGTCTGGGGCGGTGATGTTTGCCCGATGCGCCCTGGCTATGTGGATCACGTGGGCGATAAGGATGAACGCCGATGCCGCTAGAGTCAGCAAGAATATGTTGATTGCCATTGTGGAGATTACCGCTCCATTTCGGGATTGCTGTTGTCTTTTCCTCTGCGTTCCTGTTTGGGAATCCTTGGGTTTGGTGTCCTGGGTTTCTTTGGCGTCTGACTCTTTCGCCTGGTGGTAGCTTTCTGTGATGCCTGCGTTTTGCTTGTCTCTTGCGGGGGAGAGGGGGATCTGTTTGTCCCCTTCTTTGCGGATTTTGCTTTCAATTCAGCTTTCTTCTCTCCTGATTTTTCTAGGTAATTCGATCCTAGTCCGCTGGTCGGGTCCGGCTCCTTGTCGAATTGATCGGTAAGATCTTTGAGATCGGATACTGCCTGTGTGAAGTCTTGAATTTGATCCGAGATCGCCGCCTGTTTTGTCCTCATTCGTTTGGCGGCTTGGTCGTAGATGACCACCTGGTCTCCTAGTTCGTTTTCCATTCGTGCAATGTCCCCATCAATCGACTCGCCTTTTAGGTCTAGCTGTTCCTCTTTGGTTTGCTGGGATTTGTATCCGAAGCGACTTGCGACGTAGCTGAGCGTTAGCGTGACTGCGACCATGGCGCCGCGTAGAACTCCGAGAAGACTTCCAGTTCCCATAGATTTTTTGGCTCTCGCGTAGTGTGCGGGCGTCGGAAGAGAGGGAGAATGGTACTACGAAGGGGATGGGTAGTGGTCCACGGGCTGCTGGTGGTGAATGGAGGCAGGTATACGATACGTCGTTTTCTACCAGGGATGTGCGGTGCGAGGTACCACTGGGAGTGGCCGCATCCGGACAGGGGGTTGACTGAGACGGAGAACGCCCCCGTACCGGAGTAGGGGGGCGTTCGTACGGCTGCGGGGGCGTGGGGCTACTCGGCGCGCCAGCCGCCCTGGCGGTCGGCGAGGTTGAGCGCCGTGGTCACCAACGGCACGTGGCTGAAGGCCTGGGGGAAGTTGCCCACCTGGCGGCCGTCGCCCGGGTCCCACTCCTCCGCGAGCAGACCGACGTCGTTGCGCAGGGACAACAACCGTTCGAACAGCTCCTTGGCCTCCTGCTGGCGGCCGATGGACAGCAGCGCGTTGGCCATCCAGAAGCTGCACGCCAGGAACGCGCCCTCGTCACCCGGGAGCTGGTCGGCGGAGTTCTCCAGGTCGGTGCGGTAGCGCAGCACGAACCCGTCCACCATGAGGTCCTCACGGACCGCCTCGATGGTGCCGACCACGCGCGCGTCGTCGTAGGGGAGGAACCCGACCTCGGGGATGAGCAGCAGGGCCGCGTCCAGCTCCTTGCTGCCGTAGTACTGGGTGAAGGTGTTGCGCTGGGGGTCGTAGCCGTACTCGCACACCTCGGCGTGGATGGTGTCGCGCAGCGCCCGCCACCGTTCCACGGGTCCCTCGGTGCCGAATTCCTCGATGCTGCGCACCGCGCGGTCGGCCGCCACCCAGGCCATGACCTTGGAGTGCACGAAGTGCTGCCGGGGGCCGCGCACCTCCCACAGGCCCTCGTCGGGTTCGTCCCAGCACCACTCCAGGTAGTTGACCAGCGACCTCTGGAGCCCCCACAGGTGTTCGCCGCCCTGGATGCCCGAGCGGCGGGCCAGGTGTAGGACGTCCATGACCTCGCCGTACACGTCCAGCTGGTACTGGCCCACGGCCGCGTTGCCGATCCTGACCGGGGCGGAGTCCTCGTACCCGGGCAGCCACTCGGCCTCCCACTCGGTGAGGCGGCGCTCCCCTCGGATGCCGTACATGATCTGCATCAGCTGGGGCTCCCCGGCGACGGCGCGTGCCAGCCACTCGCGCCAGGCCATGGCCTCGTCGGTGTAGCCGGAGCGGATCAGCGCCTCCAGGGTGATGGTGGCGTCGCGCAGCCAGCAGTACCGGTAGTCCCAGTTACGGACGCCGCCGATCTCCTCGGGCAGGGAGGTGGTCGGCGCGGCCACGATCCCGCCGGTGGGGCGGTAGGTGAGCCCCTTCAGGGTGATGAGCGAGCGCACCACCGCCTCACGGTAGGGGCCGTCGTAGGTGCACTGGTCCACCCACTTCTCCCAGAACCGTTCGGTGCGCGAGAGCGCCTTCTCGGCGTCCAGGTGGTCGGACTCCTCCACCTGGGAGGGGTGCCAGGTCATGACGAACGGCACCCGCTGCCCGGCGGTGACGTCGAAGGTGGTGTCGTGGGTGAAGTTGTGCCCCTTGAGGGCGACGGGGGCGCTCAGCCAGATCGCGTCGGGTCCGGCGATGGCGACCAGTTCGGTGCCCGCGCGGTGCATCCACGGCACCACGTGCCCGTAGTCGAACCGGATGCGCATGGTGGTGCTCATGCGCACGGTGCCGCTCAGGCCCTCGACGATCCGCACGATGTGCGGGGCCCCGCCCCGGGGCGGCATGAAGTCGATGACCCGGACCGATCCGGTATCGGTGTCCCACTCCTGTTCGAGGATCAGGGTCTCGCCCCGGTAGTGGCGCCGGTCGGCCCGCCGCGCCCCGTCGGCGGGGCGCAGTGTCCAGTGCCCGTTCTGTTCGTCGCCCAGGATCGCGGAGAAGCAGGCCGAGGAGTCGAAGTCGGGAAGACACGCCCAGTCGATGGACCCGTCCCGACCGACCAGCGCGGCGGTCTGCATGTCGCCGATCATTGCGTAGTCCTCAATCCAGCCGGGCACGCGGCTCACCCCCAACACGTCGTCTTCGTCTGTGCGGTGGCGCGGGTCGCGCCGTGGCGGCGTGGTGCGCCGCACACACGACCTCCGCGCGCCCGTTCGTACGCCCACCCGTGCGCGCACTCCGTCGGGGACCTGCCGCCCGACCCGGTCACGGGTCGGGGCGTCGTTCGGGTCATGGCTTCCCCCCGGACCGCCCGCCGTCTCGTACCCCGGTATGTGCCCAGGCTCGGGCGGGCGAAAAGGGAGGTTGTGGAAAGGACCCGTCCCCCTACGGTCACCGCGGTACCCATCCTCCCCGCTCCCTGGTGCCCCTGGCTAGCGGCTGGGACGGGCGCTCTCGGAGATCCGTTGGGTATGTCAGGGATTGTTCACCTTCGTCCGGGGTGGGGGTCGTCCCACGGGCCCCACCCCGCGCTGCCGGGACGACTATCGGCCCGACAGAGTGGGGCTTTCCGGTGTCTCCTCGGGCATACGCAGCAGGGGCAGGAACACCTGCGCGAGCGGTCCGATCGTCACCATGAACACCAGGGTCCCCACACCGACCGTCCCGCCGAGGAGGAGCCCGGACACCGCCACCGTCACCTCGATCAGGGTGCGGGCGAACCGGATCGAAAGCCCGCGCGCGGCCAGGCCGGTCATCAGCCCGTCACGGGGTCCCGGACCCAGGCCCACGCCGATGTACAGGCCGGTGGCCACGGCGCAGACCAGGACCCCGGCCGCGAGCATCAGGACGCGTAGCGGCAGCGCGTCGGTGGCGGGCAGCAGCCACAGGGACACGTCCACGGAGACGCCGACCACGACCACGTTGCTCAGCGTCCCGAGCCCGGCCCGCTGCCGGAGCGGTATCCACAGCAGCATGAGCAGGGCGCCGACGATGACACTCCAGGTACCGATCGACAGCCCGGTCTGGTGGGCCAGTCCCTGGTGCAGCACGTCCCAGGGCATCGCGCCGAGGTCGGAGCGCAGGAGCAGGGCGCCGCTCAGGCCGTACAGGTACAGGCCGAGGTAGAGCTGAGTGAGGCGGCGCGGCCGGGGACGCGGGAGGACCGGGGTGATCAGCACACGTCCGGCCAGGGCGGACACGGGGTTCCGGGGACGTTCGGGCAAGGCCGGTCTCCTCTTTCGCGCGCACCGGCGCCACGCCGGGACGTATCCGTGGGGTGATTGGATGACCATCCAGAGTTGGGGCCACATCGGTATCGTGGCCCAGGCGGGGTGCGGATTGAAGAGCCAATCCCAGCAACTGGCCCGATTTCTCCCCTGGTGAGGTGAACCCCATGGCGAGGCAGCGCACCGACCACCCCGGTACCGGCGGCGGTACCCGGAGGATCAACGGTCGGCTTCTCGCCCGGCTGATCGGCGAGGCCCCCGTCGAACGCCCCTACTACCTCGCGATCGCCCGTGCCGTGAGCGGGCTGGTCCTGGACGGCAGGGTGCCCACCCACACGCGGTTGCCCGCCGAACGCGACCTGGCGGCGGCCCTGGGGGTGAGCCGTAACACCGTCACCGCGGCCTACGCCTGGCTGCGGGAGAACAGCTTCCTCGACAGCAGGCAGGGCGCGGGGAGCTGGACGGTCCTGCCGGACTCGGGAACCCGGGGCCCCGCGCCGTTCGTCCCCGCAGCCGAACAGATCGACCTCGGGGTGGCCGCGCCCCCGGCGGTCGACGGCCTGCGCGAGGCCGCCTTCCACGCCTCCGAACAGCTGGCCGCGCACGTGGGAGGGATCGGCTACTACCCCTACGGGCTTCCGGAGCTGCGGCACGCCATCGCCCGCCGGTACGTGGAGCGGGGCCTGCCCACCACCCCCGAGCAGATCTTCGTCACCAGCGGCGCCCAGCAGGGCGTCACCCTGGCCATGGACCTGCTGGTCAACGAGGGGGACGAGGTGCTATTGGAGTCGCCCACCTATCCGCACGGGCTGGACGCGGCCCGCCGCAACGGCGCCCGCGTCCGCACCACGGGGGTGACCCCGCAAGGGTGGGACATGGACTACCTGGTGGACGCCTTCCGTCAGCGCAGGCCCTCGGTGGCCTACATGATCCCGGACTTCCACAACCCGACCGGCGCGCTCATGGACGACGACGAACGCCGGGTCCTGGTCCGTGAGGCCCGCAGGGCCGGGAGCCATCTGATCATCGACGAGTCCGGGGCCGAACTGGCCATCGACTCCGGCGACCTGCCCGCCCCGGTGGCGGCGCACGACACCGACGGGCGCGTGCTGACGGTGGGTTCGGTGGCGAAGCTGTTCTGGGGAGGACTGCGGGTGGGCTGGGTGCGTGCGACCCCGCCGATGGTCAGCCGCGTCATGGCGATCCGACAGCGCTTCGACCTGGCCGGGTCGGTGCACGACCAGCTCACCGCGACCCACCTGATGTCCGACGTGCTGCGTATCCGGGCCGAACGCAGCCGACAACTGCGCCGCAACCGCGACGCCCTCCTGGCCAGCCTGCGCGAGCGCCTGCCGGAGTGGCGGCCCAGCGTGCCCGGCGGCGGCCTGGTGCTGTGGGCCGCCATGCCGCAGCCGGTGGCGACGGCGCTCTCGGAGGCCGCCGTCCGGCACGGGGTGCACCCGGCGGCGGGGCCGGTGTTCGGTGTGGACGGCACGTTGGAGCGCTACCTCCGCCTGGCCTACACCCGTCCGCCGGACGTGTTGGCCGACGCCGTGGAACGCCTGGCCGCGGCCTACGCCGAGACCCTGGCCCACCCCTCGCAGCCGCGCGGTCGGCTGTACGTCTGACCCGACCGGCGCGGCCGCGGTGTCCGGCGCCGCCGGTCGGCCGGGCCGCGCGGGCGGGGGCCGACCGGTGGGGGCGCCGTCAGACGGCGAAGCGCCGGGCGAAGCGGACCACTTCGGCGATCACCTCGTCGCGGTTGGTCTCGTTGAACACCTCGTGCCGCGCGCCGGGGAAGATTCGTACGGTGACGTCCTCACCCGCGACCGCCTCGATCCCCACCTTGGAGTCGGTCGGCGGCACCAGTCGGTCCTCGTGGCCGTGCACCCAGAGCAGGGGGAGGGAGCCGAGGCTCCCCGCGGCGTTGCCCCGCTCCAGTTCGGTGGTCAGGGCGTTCACGGTGGTGCGCTTGAAGGGGCCGTGCCAGACGAGCTCGTCGGCCGCGTACGCCGCCCCGACCCCGGGGTCGCGCGAGAGGGTGGCGGGGTCGATGGGGGCATCCGGGATCACCTCCGCGGCGGCGAGCTCCTCCAGGGCGCTCCAGCGCCCGAGGACCGGACCGGACAGCGCCAGGGCCTGGACGGCGCCGGGGTGGACCTGCGCGTGGCGGGTGGCGATCAGCCCGCCCATGGAGTGGCCGACCATCACCAGGGGGAGGCTGCGGTAGGCGGTGCGGGCCTGGGTGACGACCCGGTGCACGTCCTCGACGACCCCCGAGAAGTCCTCGATGAGGACGCGTTCGCCGGAGGAGCCGCCGTGGCCCCGGTGGTCGGCGCCGTAGACCGCCGCTCCGGCCGCGCACAGGTCCCGGGCGACCTGCTCGTAGCGGCCCAGGTGCTCGCCGTAGCCGTGGACGAGCACGGCCAGCCAGGTCGGTTCGCCTTCGGTGGGGGCCCAGGCGCGTGCCGCGAGCCTCTCCGAACCGTCGGGTCCTCCGGCCAGCCCCCACTCACGTGTGCTGATCACCGTGTCCTGTCTCCTCGTTGCCGTGGTCGTCTGCGACGATCGGGTGGTCGCCGCCGGAGTGGTCACCCTAGATCATCGGCGTCCCGGTGTCGGGGCGCGTGGTCGGCGCCGGGACACCGCGCGTGTTTGGGGTATGGGCCAGGGGCGGCGGCCCGCTCTCGTGCGAGTCGACGAAATATGCCAAATGGTGTGATTGAGGCGACTCGCCGCGAAACTGGATCTTCTACGCTTGTGTGGGGGTATCCCACTCGTGGGTGTGCCCCCTGCTTCCCCGACAGGCAACCCGGACTGGAGAGAGGAGGATGACGCTCGTGCTGGCCGACTCCTATGGCCGCGTGGCGACGGACCTGCGTGTGTCGCTCACCGATCGGTGCAACCTCAGGTGTACCTACTGCATGCCGCCGGAAGGGCTGGAGTGGCTCCCCAAACCGGAGCTGCTCACCGACGACGAACTCCTGCGCCTGATCCGCGTCGGCACCACCCGCCTCGGTATCGAGGAGGTCCGCTTCACCGGGGGCGAGCCCCTGCTCCGGCGCGGGCTGGCGTCCATCGTGGCGGGTACCACCGCCCTCACCCCTCGGCCGCTCACCGCCCTGACCACCAACGGTATCGGGCTCGCGCGCACCGCACCGGCCCTGGCCGAGGCGGGGCTGGACCGGGTCAACGTCTCCCTCGACACCCTCGACCCCGTCGTCTTCGAGAAGCTGGCCCGGCGCCGCCGCCTGCCCGACGTCCTGGACGGGCTGGCCGCCGCCGCCGACGCCGGTCTGACGCCGGTGAAGGTCAACGCCGTGCTCATGCGCGACGTCAACGACCACGAGGCCGCCGACCTCCTTCGCTTCTGCGTGGAGCACGGGTACGAACTGCGGTTCATCGAACAGATGCCGCTGGACGCCCAGCACGGCTGGCGTCGGGACACCATGATCACCGCCGACGAGATCCTGGCCCTGCTGGAGACCGAGTTCGACCTCGCCCCGGCCGACTCCGACACCCGGGGCAGCGCTCCGGCCGAGCTCTTCCACCTGCGCGGCCGGACCTTCCCCAACGGGGACCCCGCCACGGTCGGCGTGATCGGATCGGTCACCCGCCCCTTCTGCGGGGCCTGCGACCGGGTCCGGCTCACCGCCGACGGTCAGATCCGCAACTGCCTCTTCGCCCGCGAGGAGTCCGACCTGCGCACGCCCCTGCGCGAAGGTGCCACCGACGACGAGATCGCCGAACGCTGGAGGGCGGCCGTTCGGTCCAAGCTCCCCGGCCACGGCATCAACGACCCGAGTTTCCTCCAGCCAGCCCGCCCGATGTCGGCCATCGGCGGCTGACCCGGCCCGCCGCCACGGACGGCGGCGGCACCGGGGACGTCTCCGCGGAAATGGGGTTGCCGTCCCCTTTCGCTCTCTGGCTTGATGATCCGGGGCACCGACGACACACGCGGTGCCCCGGGCGAGAACGAGAGAAACGGGAGGTGTCCCATGCCCTACACCGAAGTCCCCGGCGAGCGGGTGCCGATCCGCATGTGGGCCGACCCCGCGCAGGTCGAGCCCGCCGCCATGGACCAGCTGCGCAACGTCACCCGCATGCCCTGGACCCACGGGCTGGCCGTCATGCCCGATGTCCACTACGGCAAGGGCGCCACCGTGGGTTCGGTGATCGCGATGCGCGACGCCGTCAGCCCCGCCGCCGTGGGAGTCGACATCGGATGCGGCATGACCGCCGTGCGCACCGGGCTCACCGCGGAGCGGCTGCCCGACGACCTCGGAGCCCTGCGTTCGGCCCTGGAGGCGGCGATCCCGGTGGGGTTCCACTCCCACGACGAGCCCGTCGACCCCGCGCGGGTGCCCGGCCTGAACGGTTCCGACTGGGACGGCTTCTGGAACGGGTTCGACGACCTGGCCCCTGCCGTTCACCCCCGCAACGAGCGCGCCCGCCGCCAGATGGGCACCCTGGGCGGCGGCAACCACTTCCTGGAGGTGTGCCTGGACGACGCGGGCACCGTCTGGATGGTCCTGCACTCGGGGTCGCGCAACATCGGCAAGGAACTGGCCGACCACCACATCGGGCGGGCCCGGGAGCTGCCGCACAACCAGGACCTGCCCGACCGCGACCTCGCCGTGTTCCTGTCCGGGACCCCGGAGATGGACGCCTACCGGCGCGACCTGTTCTGGGCGCAGGACTACGCCCGCCGCAACCGCGACGTCATGATGGCGCTGGCCTGCCAGGTCCTGGCCGAACGCGTGCCCGGAACCACGTTCGAGCAGCGCATCTCCTGCCACCACAACTACGTGGCGGAGGAGACCTACGACGGCGTGGACGTGCTCGTCACCCGCAAGGGGGCGATCCGTGCGAGTGCGGGTGCTTTCGGGGTGATTCCCGGAAGCATGGCGACCGGTACCTACATCGTGAAGGGCCTGGGCAACCCGGCCTCCTTCAACTCCGCCTCGCACGGGGCCGGACGCCGCATGAGCCGCAACAAGGCCCGCAAGACGTTCACCCGGGACGACCTGGTCGAGCAGACCAGGGGAGTGGAGTGCCGCAAGGACCTCGGCGTCGTGGACGAGATCCCCGCCGCCTACAAGGACCTGGAGTCGGTGATCGAGGCCCAGACGGACCTGGTCGAGGTCGTCGCCCACCTGCGGCAGGTGGTGTGCGTCAAGGGGTGAGCCGCGCCCTCCCGGCGGCCGCCGCGTGCGGCATGCTGGGAGGGTGACCGACAACCTCGACGCCGTGGTGCTGGCCGGGGGAGCGGCGACCCGTATGGGCGGCGCCGACAAACCGGGCCTCACCGTCGGCGCGCGCACCCTGCTCGAACACGTGGTCGGCGCCGTACGCGACCACGCGCCGCACGCCCGCGTGACCGTGGTCGGCCCCCCGCGCGAGCGCCCGCGGGCCCGCTACGTCCGTGAGGACCCGCCGGGCGCCGGGCCGGTCCCGGCCCTGCGGGCGGGGCTGCCCGCAGTGCGGGCTCCGCGGGTGGCGCTGCTCGCCGCCGACCTCCCCTACCTGGCCGCGCATCATCTTGGCGCCCTGTGTGACGCGTTGGCCTCGGGCGCTGAGGGGGCGCTCGGCGCGGTGTTCGTGGACACCGGGGGCCGCGAGCAGTGGCTCACCGGGGTCTGGGACACCCGCGCCCTGCGCGCGGCCCTGGCCGACTACGCCGGACGGTCGCTGTACGGCCTGCTCGGCCCCCTCGACCCCGTCCGGGTACCGCTCACCGGCGCTCCGGAGGGGTTCGACGTGGACACCCCCGAGGAGCTCGAACGCGCCCGGGCCGCTCGGACGCCGGGGCATCCGGGACCCAGCTGATCGACCCGGCAGTAGGGGGCGGAGTGGGTCGGGGCCACGTGACCTGCGGGACTTGCCCCGGCGCCCGCCTTGAGCCATCATGGCCGCCATGACGATCAGAAAGGGCGGAATCCGCCCGCGCCGTTGAGCCCCACCGCGCCGACGAACGGGTCGGCCGCCGAACTCCTCGCTTCCCTTGAGGGCCTGGGTCACCACGCGCGCACCCGCGAGCTGGCCCTGTACGCCCGACTCCGCTCCTCCACGCCACGATCGGAACCGCTTCAGCGCGAACTGTCCGCGCTCGGCCACCACCGCGACGCCCTGCACACCGCGATCGTCGCCAAGGACCTCGAGGCCGTCGCCGGATACCTGAACGGGCCCGACATGGAGCTGCGCGGGGCCGCACTGCGCGCCGTCCGCACGCTCCCCCTCCCGGACCCGGTGATATCGGCCGCCCTCGACGACGCCCCCGGCGGTCTGCGTCGCGCCCTGTACCGAAGCCTCTTCCAGGGGCGGCGCGCGGAACTCGCCGACACCCTGTTGGAGCAGGTCCGGGCCGTGCACGGCGACGCCGAGGCGGCCGCCCTGCTACCCGCCTGCTCCCGCGACACGGTGCGGCACCGACTACCGGAGCTCGTTCACGCGGTGCGCTCGTGGCGTCGACTGGCCCGCCGTCACCCGGACACGCTCGCCGACCACATCGCTGACCGTTTCGGCGCCGCGGACGCCGACCTGTTCGTCCAGCACCGCTGGCAACGCGCCCTCACGGCCCTGGACCCGGTGCGACCCGCTCGGGTGGCGGAGATCGTCGGTCCCGACCAGATGCGCCGCTACCCGCACGCCGTCCGGGTCTGCGATGCCGCGGCCCATCGGCGCTCACCCCACCCTGAGGTCTCCAGGGGCCGCCGGGCCGACCGCGAGCTGATACGGGCGATGCGCACCCGCCCGGCCACCGCCCGGTGCGTGCTCCGGTCCCTGCCCAGGAAGGAGGCAGCCACCCTTGTGGACCGGACCATCGCACAGTGGAACGGCCCCCGATCCCCCGAGGGACTGCTGCCGTTCCTGGGCCTGCTGCCCCGCGACCGGGCGGCCGATCTGGCGCGCGAGGCCCTGACCGAACTGGCGGTCTTCCAACGCGTCAACAGCCGTTCCCACATCCCCGACCAGGACCTCGACGCCATCGCGCACCTGCCCTACGCCGAGGCGGCCGAACAGCTGGAGGAGGCCGCCTCCTGCGGCGACCCCGACCGCAGGGCCCGGGGCTTGGCCCGCCTCGTCGAGGCCACGGCGCGTACCGGCGACCCGGTACTCCTGGCCCGGGTCCTGGCGGAGCGGGTGGAGCGTCACGGCGCGGACCGCGACTCCGTCCGCCGTGCCCTCCTGCTCGCCCTGTGCGAGGTCGACCCCCGCCTGCTGGTGCCCTGCCTGCCGTCCCTGCACCGCCTGGTGGAGGACACGGTGCGGGCCCGCGACACCTCGGCCGGCACCCGCGACGTCCTCCGGCACCTGGCTTCGCTCGTCCTGCGCCACCCGGACACCCGGGTCGGCGAACCGGCGGTGCTCTGGGGGACCAGGGTCTACCGGCGGCTGGTCGAGCGGTTCGGCGCCGACGGGCTGGGCGAGCCCGACCGGCCCCGGCACAACGCGCCCTGGTGGGCGTTCCGGAGGCGTCGGAGGCCCTGGTGGGTCCCCCAGGAACACGGCCCCCACCGCCACGGACCCGAACCCCGCCTGTACCAGGTCCTGCCGCCCGGAGCGGAGGACCTCCTCCTCGAACAGCTGAGCGGATACCTCTCCCGAGCGCGCCGCCGGGGCGACCACGGGCCCGCCGTCGCGCTGGCCGCCGAACTCGGCCACAGGGGACGCCGCGGTACCGTGCTCGACGGCCACCTGCGGGCCGCCGTGTTGGCCGACCCCGACCCCGACCCCGGCTCCGCCACCTCCATCCGCGCCGCCGCCCTTTACCTCACCGGTCCCGACCGCGACCGCAGAGCGCTCAGCCTGTTCGAGGAGGACCCGGCCGCCGCGTGCCTGCCCCGTGTGTGGGAGCTGCTGACCCGCCGGCACCCGGCCTCGGTGGCGCTGAGCGCCCTTGAGTCCGCCGCGGCCGTCCCGGGCGGGGGCGCCCACGGCGCCGCGGTGTGGGTGCCCCGCGTCGACCGCGCGCTGTTCCTTGACTGGCCGACCGCCGCTCGTGACCGGCTCCTCGCACACCTGCTCGCCGTCGTGGCGGAACCCGCCCTGGCCGCGGCCGACCGCGAGTCGGCCCTGCGAGCGCTCAGCGGCCTCCCCGGGGCACACCGGCACCTGGCACCCTTCCTGAACGACGGAGAGGTCGTGCTCCGGGATGCGGCCCTGTCCGCGCTCGGCCGTTGCGACCAGCCCGAGCTCGCGCTCGAACTGATCGCCGCACAGGCGGGCGGGCCCCGCTCAAGGACGGCCGGACCGGCTCTGTCCCGCTGCGCCGAGCGGGCCCGGCCCTCCGTCCTCGGCCCGCTCCTGTCCCGCGTGTTGGAGGGATCTGGGAAGGTGACCGTCCGCCGGACCGCCGCCCGGCTGCTGGTCCGGCACCGTCCGCCGGGAGCGGTGGCGGCCCTGGTCCGTGTGCTGCGCCGAACGGACGAACACCGCGGCGTGCTCGCGGCCGTGGCGGCGGCCCTGCTCTGCCTCGCGGACGCGCCGGGGGCCCTCGACGGGCTGGCCGAACGAGTTCCGGACTTCACCGAGGAGGAGATTCAGGTGGCCCTGCTGGGGGTGAACCCCGAACAGCTGGCCCCGGAGGTCCGGCGTGCGGCGGCCGACACCCTCGCGGCCCTGCCGCAGCCCCGCCGAACGCACTGGCGGATGAGCGGCTGGTGGGGGTGGTGGACCGCATGGGGGTCGGAAACGTTGGACGACGTCATGGCGGCTGTCTGCGACCTGGATCAGCCGGGTGAGCGCGTGCTGGCCACGCTCTGGCAGGCCCTCGCCCGAGGCAGGGGGCAAGGGCGCCTCGCCGGGGTCCTCCAACTCCTCGTGGACCAGGTGCCCGGTCCCGAGCACCCGCTTCCGGTCGCGGGGACGCGTGCCCTCGAGCGCGTCAGGGACGCGCACCGCAGGGCGTGCAGGGTGACGGGCCTTCTCCAGTCGGCCCGCCTCCGCGCTCCGGTGGGGGACCCGGAGATGCGCGACCAGGTCGACCGCGCCGTGGACCTGCTCACCGCGCGCCCCGAACTCCTCGACATCGCGCTCCCCCTGCTCGAGGTGGATCTGCGGCTTGCTGTCAGGGCCGCCGAGGACACTGACGAGGCGGAGCCGCTGGTGACCCACCTGCTTCGGCTGGCGCGGCTGCTCGCCAGACGCCCCGGGTACCACGATGACCGGTGGGACTCCATGGTCCGGCCGCTGTGCGGTCGTAACGGACGTTCGGGAGTCGGATGGGAGACCGTGGCCCAGGTGGCGCGGCGTCTCCTGGACGAGGCCGAGGCCGACGGCGGTCGGGTGGGTCAGATGGCGGGACTGCTCGGGCTGGCCCTGGTCCGGAACGCGCTGAACGGCAGCGCCTGGGCCCGGCCCTGGCCCGAGCTGTTGGCTGTCGCGGAGCGCTGCCGCCACGAGGAGGTACGGCTGGGGGCTTGGGCCGCCACCGTGCGGTGAGGGGTCAGCTGTGGGAGTCGGGGCCGCCTCCGCCTTCCTGGTCGGCGGCCTCACCCTCCAGGAACGCGGCCATCGGTACCGTCTCGCGAAGGAACCCGCGCAGCCCCAGGAAGTGGGCGAGGTAGGCGCGGTGCTCGTCGCAGGCCGCCCACACCTTGCGGCGGTCGGCGGTGTGCAGCTTGGGGTTGTTCCACACGAGGGCCCAGTCGGCCCGGGCTCGGCAGCCCTTGCGTGAGCAGTGCGTGTCCGGTGCGGTATTACCCAATGCTGGTCCCCAGGCGACAAAGCGGATTCGGTGGTCAAGCCCCGGCCACGGACGGGTATTCACGCCGACCGGGTGCGGACAAAAGGCGACGCCGGGTGGTTACGGGGGCAAACCACCCGGCGTCGCACGCGATGTTTCGACGGGGGCTCGAAACATCGTCCCGCGCTTCGACGGGGGACCGAAGCGCTAGACCCAATGTACACCGACGCCCCCCGGGGTACGTCAAGAGTGAGTTACGACGTTGTCTCGGGACAGTCCCGCCAGGGTGGGTCCTCGGCCCCTGGTCAGGGCCTGTCTGGTACTTCTCCTCGCCTTCCCTGGCACTTCGGTGACTCCTTTCCCTGGCCGGAACCTCTTCCTCCCGGGCCAAACGCACCCCAACCGGGACCAAAGTCCTCAGAAACCTTCGGCAAAGTACTCTGATCCGTTCTCGGGAAAGGTCGCTGGAGGAAATCCGGAGGCCAGTGTGGCGAAGGGGGATTGAGGGGAGGCAGGGAACGGGGCCGGGTTCGCGCGGCCCCGACCACCGACCCACAGGGGGAGACCATGAGCGGGCACACCTACCGCGTCACGGAGATCGTCGGCACCTCGCCGGAGGGTGTCGACCAGGCGATTCGCAACGGCATCCAGCGGGCCTCGGCCACGCTGCGCGGCCTCGACTGGTTCGAGGTCACCCAGGTGCGGGGCCAGATCGAGGACGGCGGGGTCGCCCACTTCCAGGTGGGGCTCAAGGTCGGGTTCCGGCTGGACGACTGAGCGTCCCCCCGGGCGGTGCCGCGCGGCGGCACGGGTGGCACCGCGGGGGCGCCCCCGCGGGCCCGCTGCTCAGCCGTCGCCGGGCTCCGGGCCGCGCAACACGTCCACGTGCACGTGGTCGAGATGGCGCAGGATCTCGTTGTCGGGGTCGGCCTCGTAGTGCCGCCATCCCATCGTCGGGTACCGGGTGCTCCAGATCTTGTCGTCGAAGATGATCACGTCGATCTGGTAGTCGGGGGCGTGGGCGATCAGCCAGTGCGCGAGCAGCCACCCCTCGCGGCGGTTGTCCTCGTTGACCGGGCGGTAGAAGACGTCGAGCGCGCGCCCCTCGTAGTGGGCCGACTTCTCACCGTGCCCGGTGTCGTACCCGCCCGCGACGTAGCCGCCGATCTCGGTGTCGGCGAAGTCGTTCTCGATCCCCTTCTTGAGGGCCTTGGCGCGCGGGGTCAGCCCGGAGCCCAGCTCCTCCTCGAACTCGACGTCCTCGCCCGAGTAGCGGCAGCTCAGCGCGGGCCCGGCGTCGTCCTCGGGGCCGTTGACCAGGGCGTCCATCACCGCGTCCGGAACGTCCTCGACGTCGGGCCGTTCGATGGGCGCGGCGTCCCCCTGGGCGATCACCGCGGCCGCCGTGGTCGCACGCCTGGCCTGGTCGCGGTCCAGGTCGACCCTCTCGTCCCCGGTCCAGACGGAGCACTCCGGCCCCCACGGCGAGGTGGAGGGGAGGAGCTGGTGGTGCTGGGTCACCCAGCGCGCGCCCACCATGGCGATCACGAGCAGCACGGTCAGGATCGCCACGGACAGGATCAGCCCGTGCCATCGTCGGGGGACCCGATCGGCCCCGGGAACTCTGTGGGTCATGGACTCCGCCCCTCCAGGCCGGGGGCGGTGCGGTCGTGCCGCCGCGACTCCCCAGGCGTGCGTGTTCTGCCCGGCATACCTACGTATTCCTGCGTATATGGGACGCGGTGGGGGTGGCTCTCATTCCCGGAAGTGACCGGGATCAACCCCAGGAGGCGGCAGCGGTGTCCGTCGTCACCACACCGACCACAGGACCATCGCGCCGCCCAACAGCAGGGTCAGCGCCCACACCCGGTCCATGGTCACGCCCTTCCAGCGCAGCGCGTGCACGCCGAGGAAGTCGTAGGCCAGCAGAGCCGCGACGCCCGCCGCCGCGAGCATGGCCAGGGAGTGCACGCCGGTGGCGGCCAGGCCGAGCAGGGTGGCGTCCCACAGGTTCCACGCCCCCTCGGCGGACGCCGCCGCTTCCGGGACGCCGGCCGGAGCCGCCGCCGGAGCCACCGCCCCACCGGTGTCGTGCGCCCCGTGGCCGCCGTCCTCCACGTGCGTGTGGTGCAACTGCCCGGCGAGCACCGGCATGAGCATCAGCCCCGCGCCGTGCGCCGAGGACATCAGGAAGGACCAGGCGGCCAGCTGCCACAGCGACAGGCGCACGTCGCGCCAGTGGAACCGGTGGCGCGACAGCAGGACCACCAACCCCACCAGCACGATCACGCCACCTCCGATGACGGGGAAGAGCACCGAGGCGGTCGCCGAACCGGTGACGGTGATCGCCACCGCGGCCACCGCGACGCTCCCCGCGTGCCCCGCCGCGATCGCGGGCAGGGCCGTGAGCACCTGACGGCGCCCGCCCTCCTGTAGACCCCTGCCGACGGCGAGCAGCCACCCCATGCCCGGGTGCAGCCCGTGGAAGGCGCCCAGGGCGACGAGGGTCCAGAGTTGAGCTGTGGTCACCGCGCCAGGTTCACACGCGGGCCCGGGGCTGACAACGGTGCGTGGTCAAGTGTCCGACACCGGTCACCGTGCGTCGCCGGGGTTTGCCGTCACCCCCCAGGGGCACGCGCGAGCCCGCGACAGCGGCCGCCCCGACGACGTCGGAGCGGCCGCGCACCACCCGGGTTCCGGAGGACCGGCCCCGGGGCGGGGATCAGGGACAGATGGCGCCCAGGTCGGTGGCCTCCGAGCCGACCTGGCGGCCCGGGTCGGCGGGCGCGGGCTCGTCCAGACCGGTGTAGCGCTGCCACTCGGTGCGCTCGTCCTCCTCCCACTCCTCCCACTCCTCCCACTCCTCGGGGGTCGGGTCCTCGACGCCCTCGGGGGCGTCCCCGTCCGGGGAGGCGGAGGGGTCCTCGGACGGCACGCCGTCCTCGTCGTCGACGGCCCCGACGGCCTCGGCGACCAGCACCTTGATCTCGTCCCAGTCGGGGTTGCCGGTGCTCACCTGCGGCGGCGACAGCTGGAGCGCGCTCATGTCACCGTGGTCGGTGAGCTCGTCGGCCAGCTCGATGAAGGCGGGCACCTTCGACTGCGGGATGTCGGTGGTGAGCGTGCGCTTGGTGGCTCCGGCCAGGCGGCGGTAGCTGGTCAGGACCGTGGCCGGGTCGACCTGTTCGGCGACGTACTTGACCAGGCAGCCCTGGCGCCCCATCCGGCCGTAGTCGTCCGAGCCGATCCGGGAACGGCCGTACCAGAGCGCCTCGTGGCCGTCCAGACGGCGCACGCCGGGCTCCAGCACCCCGCCGTGCACCCCGTACGGAATGGGTTCCTCGATGCGCACGCGAACCCCGCCCACGGCGTCGATCAGGTCGCGGAAACCCATCATGTCGACCATGGCGTAGTACTCGACGTCCAGGCCGAGGTTGTGCCCGATGACCTTCTTGAGTGTGTCGGCGGCGGGGTCGGCGGCGATCGGGTTGAGCGCCAGCTCGTCGGGCTCCTCGGCGACGGTCTGGTACACGTCGTTCAGCAGCAGGTCGAAACCGTACGGTTCCGGGTAGCGCTCGGCGAGGGAGCTCCCCTCGGGAAAGCGCACGTTCTCCAGGTTGCGGGGCAGCCCCACCAGGACCGCGTCGCCGGTGGCGGTGTCCAGGCTCGCCACCATCATGGTGTCGGTGCGCACCCCGTAGCGGTTGTCGGCCGAGTCCGCTCCGATGAGCAGAACGTTCACCCGCTCCGCGCCGTACCAGGGGTCCGCGGCGTCGTGCGGCGGGAGGTCGTCGCGCTCGGGGGCGTCGAAGACCTCCCCCAGCGTCTCGTAGGCCGTGTACCCGCCGTGCAGTGCCCAGGCCGCCGGGACGGCGACGGTCAGACACAGCACCAGCACGACCGCGCCGCCGAGCAGGCGCGTGCCGAACCGCGCCCCCTCGGGCCGGGTGATGGTCCACGAGTGCACGATCACGGTCAGCCAGAGCATCGCCACCGCGAACACGGCGGCCATGACGCCCAGCAGCCAACGGTCCTGCACGGCCATCCCGGCCAGCACGGTCATGGCCCCCGACTCGTGGGTGCCGACCCAGTACGCACAGAACACCAGGGCCGCGACCCCCAACAGGTAGGAGCCGAGGATCACGGCCCCGGCGAGCCGACGCCTCATGCGCAGGTGCGCCACACCGGGCAGGGGCAGCGACGCGGCGGTCCACAGCAGCGCCCCTCCCGTACTCGGGCGCACGGGCGCCTTGTCCGGCCGCTCGTCCTCCGCTGCCACCAGGGTGTCCTCTCAAGCCGCGGGGCGACCGGGGCCGCCCCGTCCTCTACTCCTGTTTGTTCGCGCCACGCCGCCCGTGGCCGTCACTTCCCGTCGTCGTGCCCTTCCCGGGAGCGTGCGGGGGAGGGGCCGCCGGGCGGCCCCTCGCGGTGCGCCGCGACCGCCGTCGTGGGCGTCACGCGGGCCTGTGTGATCAGTGTGGCGCTTTGTCGGTGTTGTGTGCGCAGCGGCCACCTCATAAGGGGTGTTCTATACAAGTCTGTTATGTGGTCGAGAGGCGCCTGTTGGGGCATTGGTCGGCGCCCCCAGGCCGGTCAAAGTGGTGAATCAACCGATTTCTTTGGCGATCAGTAGTGAAGCGGCTCCGCAGCTGCGATGATCTGCCCGGAGGAGGGGGCGCCGTCCGGGGGTAAGGGCGGCGTCATGGGAACGAAAGGCAACCATCGTGCTCGATGCGGTTGACGCCGCGCTCATGCGGGCGTTGCAGGGGGACGGCAGAGCGACGTTCCAGGCCCTGGCGGACGGGGTGGGCCTGTCCAGGACGGCGGTGCGCGCCAGAGTGCGCCAGCTGGTCCAGTCAGGGGCGATCAGGATCGTCGGGGTGTTGCACGCCGGCGTCGTGGGCATGGAGGTCCTCGGTCACGTGTCGTTCAGCGTCGGCGGACCGGTCGGTCCGATGCTGGAGGCGCTGGGGGAACGCGAGGCGGTGACCTTCGCGGCGCAGGCGGCCGGGAGGTTCCCGGCCGTCGCGCAGGTCAGGGTGGCCGACGACGCCGCCCTGACCAAGGAGCTCGCCGACCTGCGCTCACTGCCGGGAGTGGAGGGCGCGGAGGTCTTCCGCGCCAACGCCGTGTACAAGGACGCCCACAGCAGTGTGCGTGAACTGCGCGACATCGAGTTGGACGCGCTGGACTGGCGTCTGGTTCGCAGACTGCTCAAGGACGGTCGGGCCTCGTACGCCGACCTGGCCCGGCAGGTGGGGTTGTCGCAGGCGGCGGCCCGGTCACGGGTGGTGCGCCTGCTCAACTCCGGGGTGGTCCACGTGACCGCCCTGGTGGAGCCGTCGGCCGTGGGCGCCAACGAGCAGCTCGGTTTCGGGCTGCGGTGTCGGGGGGACGCCGACGCGTTGGGCACGGCCATGGCCAACATGGGGCGGATCTCGTTTCTGGCCAGCGGGTTCGGTCGCTACGACGTGATCGGGACACTCACGGCGCCGGACCGCTTCCAGCTGGTGGAGGCCCTGGAGCGCGTTCGGGCGACGGCCGGTGTGGGGCACGTGGAGACCTGGGACCACCTCCAGGTCCGCAAGGAGCGTCGGGGTGGCGAGCGCACGGTCGGCTGGGTCCACGGCTGACCCGGTGACGCGCGGGCCCGGCTCGGGCC